>NZ_JBAFSM010000071.1:0-19518 GCF_036688125.1 Pannus brasiliensis CCIBt3594
ATCTGGTTTTAAAGAATTATGGCAATCTGGTTTTATGGCAATCCAGATTACCAGAGCGAATATTCTCGCCGTTCTGCTGATAAATTGGAAAAAACTCAAAAAATAACCAGAAAACCAGATGAAGATCATCACCGTGACCGGCTATAAAGGAGGGGTGGGAAAAAGTACCACCGCGATCCATCTGGCCGCCTATTTCAGTGATCGGGGAAAAACCGTTCTCGTGGACGGCGACCCGAACCGTACCGCGATCGGTTGGGCGGAACGGGGAACCTTACCGTTTACCGTCGCCGACGAGCGCCGGGCGATGAAAACGATCGGCGGTTCGGATTTCGTGATCATCGACACCCCGGCCCGGCCCCATTCCGACGACCTCAAAGAACTGGCGAAAGGGTGCGAACTCCTGATCCTGCCGACCGCCCCCGATGTTCTCAGCCTTCAACCCATGCTAGAGACGGCTAAGGATCTCGGATCGGCTAACTATCGCGCCCTGATCACGATCGTCCCGCCGCCCCCCAACAAGGAGGGGGAAACGTTACGGAAAGAACTGAGCGAGGGAGAGATCCCCGTTTTTAAAACCATGATCCGGCGGACGGTGGGCTATCAGAAGGCCGCCCTCGCCGGAGTCCCGATCCGCGATCTGAACGACGCGAAACTACGGGTCGCGTGGAACGATTACAAGGCTTTAGGTAACGAGATATTGGAGATACTGTAATGACGGGAAAATACGGCGATTTAATTAAGAAAGCCAGAGAACCAGAAAACCAGATTACCGGTATTCCAGAAAACCAGAAACCCGGTATTCCAGAAAATCAGATTATCCAGAGCGATTCGGATGTGAATCTTTCCGTTAAGGTTCCGAAATCCCTGCGCCAGCACTGGGCGGCCGAGGCGAAACGGCAGGGGACGACCATGACCGCGGTGATTGTCGAGGCGCTGATCGATCGATTCGGGAAACCAGATAACCAGTAAACCAGATAACCAGACGGATCGATCGAGTGAGATCGGCGAGTTCTCCCGTCGGGGTTTGCGGGCCTGATCGACCCAAGGCCGAACCCCCGCAAGAGACCGAGGGACAAAATCGAAGCGGTCGCGTAGGATAAGAAAGTAGTGATCGCCCCCTCCCGATATGCGTTTCCGCGGACGATACCCGAAAAATTGGAAAGCTCTGGCCACCGGCATCAAGGAAGCGGCGGGGTGGAAGTGTCAGAAGTGCGGTTTGCAGTGCTTGCGCCCCGACGAGGATGTAAGCGAGTTAGAAAAATCGGAGAGAACCGCGAGAACGTTAACGGTGCATCACTTCGATCGAGTACCCGAGAACAGCGACCCGGAAAACCTAATCGCGGTCTGCACCCCCTGCCATCTCGACTACCACCGCGGGGGATTGGGAAACGTCTCGCCGGGTCAACTCTCACTATTCGGTGCGATTGTAAATCGGTGAATCCTCGCGCCAATCGCAAGCCGGGCAGTGCCACGGCGCGCCGGTTGGCGGGTTGGTGCTGAAAACGTGCGAGCAGTTCGGACAGAGACCCGTGAAGAGGGGATGAGTTTCGATAATTTTTTCCTGTTCTTCTTTCGATGGTCGCCAGAGACGATCGGGGAGTAGGTTGTCACCGTACCAAAAGTGTCCCGCCGGCGACCAAGGCTTTTCTTCTTCTTCCTCATCGATCTCCGGATCGGGCCGGAAGTCCGGGCATTCGTCCCCCTCGACACCTTCGGGGTGGACGGCACAGACGTAGTAAAGCTGTTGGGAGAATAACAGACAGCGATCGCAGTCGGGGATCTTGCTCATGGGGACAAGGCGAACTCTATCTTTTAGTTTGCCCTACCGGACGCGCTCCGGGATGGCGATCGAGTTTTACAGTTCGATCGAGGTTAACCCCTAGCAAAATTTTGGGCGGGCGATCGATTGGCTAGGGAATAAGCCCGTACTACTCAAGTTAACCCCTAGCAAAATCCGGGGAGGGCGATCGAAAAAATCATCCCGAATTCCATCCCCTAGTAAAATGATGATCCCGATTTCAACGTCTCAACCGTGAACGAGCCGAGCTTATTCAAGCATGAAGAACCCTTCCGACCCACAGAGGAAGGCTTAAAGATGAGTAAGGATTTCCTGATCGCGTGGAAGTCCCGAATCGCCGACTATCAGAAAGGAGTGAGAGAGGGAAAGGGAGCGATCGAGCAGGCGAGCTTATTCGCTCTGCCGAAAACCACATGGCACACCGCGGACGAGATCGAGCCTTTCGCTCTCAAGAGATACCCGTCAGACTTTTATGACCTGCCCCCGCGTTGTTTCGAGTCTTTGGATGAGGGCGGTTGTATCTATTTCCAGATCGATCACGCGGCGGGAATCATCCTCTATATCGGTGAGACGAAGCTGAACGCCCGTCAGCGATGGGTGGGTAGGCACTATTGCAAAGATTACGTGTTGCACTATATCGAGCTTCACCGTCGCTACGATCTCGATGTGGCGATTAGCGCGTCTTTCTGGTATCACGTCCCGCCGGAAAAGAAAATCCTGCGGGAATGGGAGAGCGAACTTATTCACAAATGGCGATCGCCTTTTAATCGGGAGATGTGGGAGTTTTACGGGCAACCGTTTCAGAAAATTTGAGGACGGTGGAGACTCGATCGATCAGAACATATTTAAGAATTCCTCGATCACCGCGTCGGGGTTTTGGAAACATTCGGAAGCGGTGAAGCGCGCCGTGGGGATTCCCTCTCCCAGCAGTAGCCGATCGCGGATGTAGTCTCGATGAGCTTGATCGCTTTTCTCGTGATGTTTCCCGTCCACTTCCAAGCTGATGCACTTGCCCCGGTGAAAAACGAGAAAGTCTACCTCTAATCGTCCCGCTGTTAACCCGCTCGATCGAGACACGGGGGAACCTCGATCGCTCACCCGACCTCTCGCGTTGGCGAAGAATAAAACGCCCCGTTGATAGAGTGCGTCGGCGATCTTGACCTCTGCGGGCGATCGAAACATCATCCCGCCCCACTCGAAACCCTCGGTTTTCCCGTTGATCTTTTTGACCGTCGCCAGCGCGGAGGATTGAAGAGTTCGATCAATCTTCTCCTGCCAAGTGCGATCGAAGTACAGCCGCCACCAGTGTATTGTATTCGGCCCGTCACGCTGGTCGGCATAGGCTAGATGCAGGGTCGGTTCCATCTCACAGTAAAACCCCGGCCGCGTTCGGGGGGATAGCCATTCTTGGATTGTTTTCCTGGACACGTCCTTGGCTTTGGCTCGATCGAGGGCCAGTAAAAAATCGAGGAGTTGCGAGGTGTTCATCTCCCGGCTGAGGGGAAGTTTCCCGCCAGTGGGGACGATCGAATTGTCGGGGTCCGGTTGCATGGGTGAAGTCGCTTAAGTTACTGGAAATTCTGCACCGCGTACACTTTACCCGTGACCCGATCGATCGAGATCCCGTAGCCGAATTTGGTGTAACCGGGAGTCAGTAAATTCTTTCGATGACCCTCCGAATACATCCAACTTCGCTGGAATCTCTCGGCCAGTCCGTAGGATAAAACGACCCCCGGCCATCGATCCTGATAGACGATATTTTCCCCGATACCGCCGATTCCCCCGTTCGCCCGGTATCGATCGGTCGGACTCTGCCCGTCGGGATTGACGTGAGCGTAAAAGTTCCGGTTCACCATATCGTCCGCGTGTTTCTGAGCGGTATGGGCGATTAGCGGGTCTTCCCGGAGGGGAGGCAGACCGTTTAATTTCCGGTCGCGGTTGACGAGGAGTAACGCCTGTTGTCTCAGTTCGGAGAGCGTTCGGCCCGGGAAAGCGGAGACAGGATTAACCAACGGCGCGCCGATCCGCCAGTTCTTACCCCCGCCCCCGTTATTGAAGTAGAGTGAATCTTTCCCGTATTGGATGCAGACCAGAACGATCAGCAGTCCGTAGCCGAGATAGGGATTGATTCGCTTTTTCTTTTGGTGCGATCGTTTCATGTTTTTCGCCAATAATCGAGATCGATTAGCTATGTATAGGATTTATCAATATTGTCAAGAAACTTATCAACACTTTCGGAAATAGTTTTAAAATGTATTTGCTCTCTGCACCAATCATTTCTTTCAAGAATCGCTTTAAAAGAATTATTCAGCTGATGTCCAAGATTTATCGAAAAACTGTCTTTAATGTCTAACCAAAAAGCTGGCAAATGACCGATAGGTGCATATAAACTAAAATTTATATCGGAATATTCTATCCAACCAAAAGCACCATTAAAGTTACCCGCTTTTCCTCTCCACCCAATCGCTTCTCCAAAATTTCCGATATTATTTTTTGATGTCCAATATATCGATTTTTGAACGCTGAAGCCAAAATGATTATCACTATACTTTAACCACAACTTATCAACTGCCATTAAATCATCGCTAGATACTTTTGATAACGATTGATAATTGACACTTCCCTCATTTTGACCTATCAGCTTATATATAATATTTTTTGTCTCCTGATCTGCTTGTTTCCATTGTTGATTTGATAAATACTGACTTAATAACGTATAATCTATATAATCTGGGCGAAAATACTCTTCAATCTCTTCTTCAATGGCATAAATCATATCTCTTTCCGTGTGAATATCATCTAAATAATTTTGTGAATCTTCTGCTAAATTTCTAGTTCGGTTCTCGTAGTATAGGCAAGCGGTTTCTCCGATGGCGTAAATCATAAAAGCTTTAGCACCGGCACTAATACACATTGATTCTAGTTTTCCCATTTTAAGCCAAGCGATACCGGAATCAATAGCGTTTTCTCCCAATAAAGTAGCGGCAAACGCGAGAAGAATCTGTATTTCAACATTTGTGACGTTCAAGTTTAACGATTCCCAATTATAAATTATAGCTATTTGGTAAACCATCTCGGCCGCTAACTTGGCTAGAGACGGTAAACTAATGCCCATATATGTTTCAATAAGTGTGTCGATAAAAGGAATTCCTCTAACTACATCAACTCCAGCGGCTTGCAAAGATTTATGAACCATTAAGATATGTGCGATTTCAAATGGCGTGCGATCGCTCGATCTAGTAATTAATCTCTCGACGGAATTTTCAGCGGCTTCTAAATCAAGTTCACAGATAGCTTCATTAATCCAATTAATTAATTCCTCCCATAGTTCCAGATTAGATTTTTCTTTAAAAGAAAGTAATTGGGGATTTTTTCCGATCTCACCTTTAAATTGATTGAGTTGAATTTCTTTCGTGTTTAATGATTTATCTGGCTTTTGCTTGTTTGTTTTGGCAAGGGATAATTGAGTTGATGATTTAGGCTTATGTTGTACCGTCTGTTGTTGAATAGGTGTTTTTACGTTATTTTGTAAGGTGAATGTCTCTACATTGTCTTCTTGAAGATATAATGAATCATCTAATTCATCTGCCATCTCTATAATAGCGGCGATGACAGGTTTGTTTAATGGATCGCTAAGATAATGAGGATCTAGTCTATCAGATTCATGTTTTATTTGTCTCGCTCTTCGAGCGACCTTCATGACTAAGCTGTAGCGATTGTCACTTTGAGTTAGCAATTTATCGGAACAGTCGCAAACAAAAGATGAATCATATTCAAAGTGGTGATTTTCCATAATTAGATTCTCCTTCCTGTCTTACATTTAGAGTTTTTGAACGAAATCGAAAATTTTCAATTTTATAAATTTTCTGAGTAGGTGTCTTTCGATAGTTCTAAAGATTTAATCACGAACTCATAAACTTATTTCATCTCCACCGTCGCGCTGGCATCGCTACCGAACAAGTCTACTAGCCGGACGACGATCGAGCGTTACTTGACTTCATAAACCTTTAACACCTCGTCCCCGTAGTGATTAATGACTTTAACCGCTATTTTTCCCGTTTTGCCCTTTCCGATCGGCGGGTCGAACGGACGGCTAACGGTCGAGTAAAGTTGTTCCCAAGCGTCTTCATCGACTTCGGCCTTAAGAGTGCGTTTTAACTTCTCGTAAGGTCGATCCGCGCCCGTGAAATAGGCGTGACGCACGAAAAAGCTTTCCTCGTTATATTCCGTATCGATGAACCAACAGGCGATATCATCCGTGGAACTACTCCGGATCTCGCCGGTGGTGGGATCGTATATGTCTAGCCCCTTGAGTTCGACGGTTATCTTACCATCGGGTAAGCGATCGATCGCGATATCGGGTTCACCGAAAACCATGAACAGGTTGGCCGCCCCCGTTTTCTTCAGTAACTCGTCCCCTAATAAAAGGTCGGGGTTGATCTTGGTAACGAGTACCCGTAACTTACCGAGATTTTTCGACTCCTCGGTAACGTTGGGGTCGAAGGCGAAACCGCAGACGATCAGGAGGTCGTGACCCAATCCCCTCACCGCTTCTTTGGCCGCTTCCTTGATCTGTTCGGTTCCTACCGTTCCGTACTCCGGCCCGATCGATACGGCGACCCGTTTAACCGTACCGTCCGCCTCGCTATACTCTCCCGTCGCCTGTAGCCATGTCCCGGCGTAAGGTTCGAGGGAATCGAATTTGAGTCTTTCCCCTTTCTTGGTATTCTGTACCCCCGCTTTCTTGAGGTTTTCGATGATTCTCACCTCGAAGCGATCGGATGCCTGTTTGGTTCCTTCCCCTTCGGACGCGGGGCGCTCGTCGGTGGAGAGAACCCGGTGAGGGGATAGGCTTTCGACGGTAAACGGCCCGGTGACTCTCACCCGTTTTTTATCCTCGTAGGGCTGATCGTAGAGGGTTTCGTAATCGGCGTTACGGGCGATCGATTCGTCGATTTCCTTCTGGCGATCGAGCCTCGTGCGCCACCAGTTCTGATGTAGGTCTTTCGCCTCCTGTGGCCATTTCTGTCCTTCTTCTCTGGGAATTTCCCACTCTTCCCATTTTTGCTTTAGAAGTCGATTTAACTCGGTTCGGATGGGTTCTAGCTTCTCCTGCCATTTAGCGTGAATGGTGTCGATTTCTTGGTTATTAGCGATCGACTTGAGGGTAATATGGGGAACTCGTTTATAGACGAAGCCTTTTCGGATGTCTCCGTTTGTTTGAGGGTTAACGGGGGAGGCTTGCCCTTTTAATTCCGCTTCTTTGATGATGCCTTCCTCGGAATCGGCTAGGTAATAGTAATCGAATTTAGCCGCCATGAGGCGAGTTCGGGCTAAAGCTAGAGCGACCCGGCTGGTATCGATCGTGATCCAGCGTCTTCCTAATTGTTCGGCGACGTAGGCAGTGGTCGCGCTTCCCATTGTGGGATCGAGAACAAGATCGCCGGGGTCAGTGGCCATGAGGATACAGCGTTGAATTACCTTAATTCCAGTTTGAACAACATAGATTTTAGGATCTGTAAAACTACCTGTTCCCGTATCTCGCCATATATTATCAACTGGATAAACAGGAAAATCGTCTAGGCAACGAATATAACCTAAAGTCTTACCTGTTATAGCTATTCTATTAGCATAAGCCAATTTAATAAGTCCTGTAGTCGTTGTTTTCCAATGAAGACCTGATGCGGGCAACCATTCTTTTCCTTCATAGTGAAAGATTTGTTTATCAAAAGAAGATACTGGAGCGCCTTGTGAGGTTAGCTGATCTAACCTCACAAGGCGCTCCGCGCCAAAATTTTTATTTTTTAAATTTGAAATTTTTGAAGCAGGTCTATAAATGGAAAATACATTATCAGATGCTGTTTCTTTTTCTTTATATAACTGGCGATATTTTAATTGAGAAGCTTTCTTAGAATACCATAAAATTTGATCATAAACTGATGACAAATAAATTCCCGAAAATCCAGTTGTTTTTGTAAAGACAATTTGATTGACAAAATTTTCACTTCCAAAAATCTCATCCATTAAGCATCGAACTAAATGAACATTCTCATCTCCAATTTGGACAAAAATACTACCAGATTCAGCTAATAATTCTCTCGCTACTACTAAACGATCGCGTAAGTAAGCCAAATAAGAATGTATTCCCAATTCCCATGTATCCCGAAACGCCTTAACCTGTTCGGGTTGACGTGTGGCCTCCTCTGCCTTACCATCTTTCACCTCGCGCTTACGAGTTGAAACTTGCCAATTAGAGCCGAATTTAATACCGTAAGGAGGATCGAAATAGATACACTGTACTTTTCCTTTTAATCCTTCCTTCTCCCCTAGGGAGTTCATCACTAATAGAGAATCCCCCAGTATCATGCGGTTAGCCCAATTGACCTCGTGACGGTAAAAATCAACTTCCTGATCGAAGTTCAGAGCGCTGAAATCACCGAATAGATTGAGTTGTTGCTCTTTGCTCTCCTTCCTGACTTGGCTACGGAACCCCTCGATAATGGCGTGAGGATGGATCTTTTCTTGAATGTAAATAGGAACCGCAGGAACCTCTAGATCTTTGCTGTCCTGTTCGTCCTTTCCTTTCCAAACCAGTTGAGGATCGAGAGACGGGTCACGAGGATAAACTATCGTTTTCGGTGTCCTATCCTCTTCCTGCATAAAATCCCTAAGTTCCTCCGTAGGAATATTAGCACGTTTGTCTTGATGTTTGACGCTATCGATTTGAGTTGATTTAGCGGATTCTCGTTTAGGCATTCTCTTCACTCCAGGGATTGATAATTGTTGGATTTAACGAAATTACTTTTTTCTTTACACCATAATCAATTTCTAATTTTATTTTCATAGAATCATTCATGATAAAATCTCCAGATACAACCAGAGAAACTGATTTTCTGGTATTTTTTTCTATTTTTAAATCTTTCAGATTTTCTAACTTTACTCGTGTGTAATTATTGTTTTCCGATGGATTAGCATATCTGTAAATAAAAACATGGACTCCTTCTCGATTGCTCCCCCACTTTTTGTATTGTTCAGTAAAAAGTTCGGCAAGACCTTGAAAAGTAAAATCTTTCGAGTAACCATTCCGAATAATCAAGCTGTTTGATGAGGATGACTCTATACTTGGATAAATAAATTTAACCGTTTTAATATAAATATCTTTACTAACGCCTACTAAGCAAAGATCGACTTTTAAAACGGTCAATTTTTGCTCGTCAGATATACATTCACATCTATCTACCTCTACTTTTAAATTACCAGTTCTTACCTCATCTCTATAAATTTCATATACGAATCTTCCCAATAGAACCCAACCACTAAAGCTACCTCCATAAAGAAATAAATTACTAAAATCTATTTTTGGTAAGTCCATATTCCCCCTCCGACTTGATCGAATTTTCCCGAAGCGATCGCCCCCTTGAGCGTATTCTCGGCATCCCAAGGATCGGTGATGTTAATCAACTCCCACCGTCCGAAATTGCCGTGACCGTTGATAGCGGGAAGCCACAGATTTCGAGCGGTGCTAATCTTAGCGGCCTTGTCCGCTCTTTCCTCTCCTGATACCTCGACGATCAGGTTCAATAGATCCTCCTGGCCATCGTTCACCCTGACGATAAAATCGGGTTGATAATTTCTTTGTTGACCTCCGTAAGTATAGGGAATAAAAAAGCCTAATCCCTGATTTTTCACATAATACGCCACCTCATCTATACTTTCTAAAACTTCCGCCATTTTCTGCTCCCAACTGTTCGTATCGGCGACAACGTGAGAGACGTGGCATTTGTCGGGATCGGTAACGTAAACGGGACGGGAGGTGTCGAAATCGACCCCGCGCGTCGAACCGATCGCCTCGTAGGGACGGAGGATCGGCTTGATTCTCTTGATCGGTTCCCCCGCCGCGATCGCCTGATAGATACAATCCGCCGCGTCGTGGGCGAACTCGCACAGTAACAACATCTGGGGGTAAGTCTTCGCCTTGTAGCTGACGGCAACTCTCAGCCATTCCTTCGCGATCGACAGCACCCGCGGGAATAACCAAGCCTGCACGTCCGCGTCGAACTTGTGAACCTCCTCCCGCTCCGTCTTTTTCGTTCCATCGTCCCGAAAATACTTTTCTAAAGTCAGTTTCGCCAATAAAAAAGCGACCTCCTGTTCCCGCCTCGATCGAAGCTCGTCGAGAGTATGGATACTCGACTCCCCGACGATCGGCGCGTTGATCGTTTCTGTCGGTAGATTCTCGGTGGAGACGGTATAGCGACAGCCCGGATTATTAAAATCCGCCTTCAGTTCGGTTCGCCCGATCTCGTAACGGTAGCCCAATAACCGGGGGAAAGTGATCGCGAGATGTTCGCGTTCGGGTAAAGCCCGCACGCGCGTGGGGAGAGGCCCGGCTTTGGGTGTCTTTTGAGAGCCGGCGCAGGGGATAAACGCGAAAGGAACCCCGTACACTTCCGCGTACTCCGGCTCGTAACAATCGATCCGGACATCTTTCGAGTTGATCGCGATCTCTCTCTCCTCGTGAGCGTAGGAAATACGCCGTAACGCTCGTCCTACCACCTGTTCGCAAAGTAATTGCGTTCCGAACGCTCTCACTCCCAGAATATGAGTCACCGTACCGCAATCCCACCCCTCGGTCAGCATGGAGACAGACACGACACAGCGGACGTGTTCGCCCAATTTCCCCGCCTTACCGACCGTATTCATTACCTCCCTCAGCAATTCCTCATCGGCGATCGATTCGGGGTCGCGTCCGGGAAAACGCTCGCGGATCTCCCCCTTAAACTCCTCGATCTGATTTTTCGCCAGTTTCTTAAACTCGTCCGTCATCGCGCCGCCCGATTCCAACTGCTCGCTATCGATCAGGATCGTATTGGGGCGGGACGACCAGCGATCGCCCTCCACGTTACTGAAAAGAGCCAATTTCCCCGGCGCGAGGACGGGACGACCATCGGGGTATTTCTTTGCCGTGTCCCATCCCGCGATATAGTCATAGACCATCTTGGAAACGCTGGTATTATTACAGACCACGATAAACACGGGAGGCGTTAACCCTTTCGTTGCCGATTCCTCGTTATTTTGCCACTTTTGAAAAGATTTCTCGTAATTACTATAAAGACTCTGTAACGCCCCCTCCAATTCCTTCGGTAGTTTCGGCTCCGGGGTCGTCGGGACATTATCTTTAGAACCCCTGCCTTTCTTGGGTAGGTGGTCGCGGATCAACGCCCAGATATTGCGATAGGTGGGAAGTTCCCCCTTCATCGAATCATCCGCGACGGGAACGCGGGGAATCTTGACGATACCCGACTCGATCGCGTCGATCAGGGAGAAATCGGAAACAACCCACGGGAATAACGTTCCCTCGCGGTAGCCACTGCCCTTGAGATAGAAAGGGGTAGCCGAGAGATCGTAAACCGCTCGAATGCCGATTTTCTGTTGGATCGCCTCCAGCCCCGAGATCCAAACTTTCGCCTCGCGTTCGTTTTTTTGCGCTTCCGCCCGATCGTCACCGCTATATTTTTCCTCATCCCCGTCCGGCTTGCGACGGTAACAGTGGTGAGCCTCGTCGTTAATGGCGATAATATTTTTCTTGTTTCCCAATTCCCGACAGACCCGCCGCACCATCTGCTCCGGGGTTTCCGTGAAAGGACTCACCTCCTTCCCCTGAACGAGAATACTTTTCGTTAGCGAGGCCGCCGCAGTGTGTTCCCGTAGTAAAAAAGCGTGATAATTGGTGATCACGATCTTCGCCTTCTCCAAATCCCCGCGGAGATCGGAAGGCACGAGATCTAACTTTCTATAATAGTTCTCGGAATCGTTCGGCATGAGAACCCGCAGGCGATCGCGGATAGTAATGCCGGGAGTGACGATCAGGAAAGCGTCGCTAAATTCCCGGCGTTGGGGATTCGCTACTTTGTTGAGGGTGTGATAGGCGATCAGCATCGACATGACAACGGTTTTCCCGCTACCCGTCGCCATCTTTAAAGCCATTCGGAATAATAAAGGGTTCGCCTCGTCCTTAAATTGATTCAACCGATTCCGAATATAGGTATCTCCCGATTTATCGGCTATCTCGGTGATATAGATGACCGTCTCCAAAGCCTCGCGCTGGCAGAAAAATAGCTGTCTCTCCCGATCGGGATTATTCCAGTGTTCGAGCAGACGACGGGTAACGGGAGTGACGTTAACCGCCCCGCGATAACCCCCCTTACGCCAGATCGCCACCCTCCCGCGGACATCGTTGATAAACGCGTTTTCCTCGATGCGATCGTTAGTCCACAGGGGAATCTCTAACTGTTGACTCTTCTTTTTCGGTCGGGCGATCGGGATAAAATAATGACTTTTTCGCCTTTCCTCGACGATTTCACCCGTAATCCCCTCGTCGTCAAACCGAAAATGCCGTTTCGGTTCCTCAAACGCCGAGTTAATAATAGGGTTCTCGATAATGACTTGCTTCATCGGGCGATCGCTCTCCAGTCCTATTCGCGTAACGGCAAAGATTTAACCGATCCCTACCGGTGAGAAAAGTGAACCTACCTCTAGCTTGCCCGAATCGATCGACAAAATCACCGGACTCACCCTAAAACGAAACAAAACCGATCGCTAGTTTACAAAGGGCGGTCATAAACCTTAATCATCTCGCCCACCACCGGCGCGGATCGGAACAACTCTCGCTACTGTAATGTTTGAGGATCGCGTTCGCCTTCGGCCTGTCCTTGGCAATTGCGAACGCGGCCGGGAATCTCTGTCGTAGGCCGGGACGAACCCTATCTTTAGCTTGCCGTGATTCGGTTCGATCGCTCCCGAGAAACCCCTATCCCCTAGCAACGATCGACGAGACGGCGGAAACCCGATCTCCTACTCGGCCTCTTCATCATCATCCTGAAAATTGTCGTTTTCCTCGAAAGGATATTCAAATAATTTAAGCAAACATTGTTGTAAATAGTAGTGTCCGACTTGAAAAACTTCAGACATGATCGTTTCTGTCAGGATTACTCTATTATCTTTCTGATTGACTTTTGGATGAACGATTAAATTTCTAATTTGTCCGATTAAATTAATACTATCTAACCAAGTCGATATCCAACCATGTTTTTTAGCTAACTTTATAGCTTCCCATTCTTCGCTCATGGGAAGTAATTCAATTTGAAGAGATTTGATAAGTAATCTGATTTTATCGTCAACGGTTAATTTTTGGAAACTGCCAGGACTAATAAAATTATTTCCGCTTAAATATATCCACGATAAATTCTCTAAAGCGGACTGAATCAAAATAATAGAAGTATTGTATCCATTCTGGTGCGTAAAGCTTTCTATATACCATTGAATGGAATTTTTGATAACTTCTCGCCACGTTTGATCTTGCCATTTTTTCATAAATCCGGGAAAGGTATCAATAATTTCCGTACTGTCAATGTAGCACCAAGAATAGTTACCGGATAACCATGAACTGGCTTTAATCGTTGGGATTCGCCACTCTTCTAATATTTGATTGCCTTCGCTATCGTAGCCCTTAACAAAAAGAGGGGCTACCCAAAATCCTCTAACAAATGAAAGATAATAAATAAAAGCTTCAATAATCTCGTAAGCTTCGTTTAAATTAAATTTGCGATTATCTAATCGTTTCATCATACAAATATGATTGACTCCATAACCTCCCTGCGCGTCAAGCTTTTCTTCAAGCTCGAACCCACCCTCTAAGGCACTTAAATAAATACGCCAATTTTGGTACGTGAAAATAAATTGTCCATCAAAGCAACCAATTGATAGCCACGATTCTAATCGATTGCTATTCTCATTTTTATCGATTTCTGCTTCCATGTTTTCATAATCATCATCATTCACAAAAACATCGAACCAATAAAAATTAGGGATATAAAAAGTAAGCGAGGATAAATTTTCAACCTCACCGCGTCTTAGAGGTTCCGCTAAATAACCAAAAAATTCATTTTTGCCAGTTCCGTAATAAGTCGCACCAGAAAAATGAACCTTGATGCGAGTTTGAGGGAATAATTCGGTAAGTTTTAAATCTACCTTTCCCAATTCTGTCCGATCTTCACCATGATAAATAAATTTAACGGTTATGGTTGGATGAGGATACCAAGAAATTTGAATATAACTTTTACCCTCAATCACTTGATCTCCATTGATTAATTCACTGAAACCTCGATATAAAATAATTACCTGATTGGGGGATTGGTGTTGGATTATTTTAGGATTCGGTTGCCAGATAGTCATAGGTGTTACAGCCTTTCTCGTAAAGGTGAAGTACATACCAACCCTTACCACTCAAAGATCCCAGCCGCGAGAACGTACCTCAGTTATCCGAGAAACGAGCGGAGAGCGCGAAGCTCGATCTTTTGTGTGCATTTTAAGGGTGAACGGATACAATTGTACTTCGGACGGAGCCATGAAAGAGAAATTAAAAAGTATTTTTAGAAAAAATCCGCAACATTTAACATTTTTTCACGAAAATACACTGAAAAAAAGCGGAAACACCAAGGGAGGGGAATTGTAGAGTCTAAGCGAACCGGGGAAGGCGATCACCGACGAGGGGAAACTCGCGAGGGCTGCGATCGACCCGAAAGCCGACCGGCGGAAACGTCTCATCGGGACAACTCTCGCCCGAAACGATGTTCGAGGATCGGTTTTCGGAACGCGTGTAACGAGAAGGCTCTCTTGGGGGTATGGCAACAAGCTCATCCTCTCTAAGAAAGGGCGTAGGCTATACGTTCCTACTCTCAACACATCGAACAATGTAGAAGCGCGAGTCTCGCACCTAAATGTAACATAGAAAACATTTTTCACCAGATGCCCAAGAGATCCAACGAGAAGACTGTTAGGGGTAAACAGATCATTATATCGGATCAGTCAATAGGTACAAGCGATCTATCGTATCGACCCCGCAGATTTTTGAAGCTATCTTTTTCAAGGCTCCTCGATAATAAACGATTGTAACCGCTGAGTCCCTTTACAATTAGAAATATCTAGAAAAAAAAGTTTAAAAAATATTCTTGACAAGTCAGGATTAGTAGTTGTAAATTGTAAGAGTTAAGAGAATAGAAAATATAGGTGAAACTGAAAAACCGAGGACTATCTTCAACATAGTCCCCAGTCTGGAGTTCGCTTATATTTATTTGCGATGTAGGATCGCTAAGATCAAGTAGCAAACCCCGATCGTACTATAAATGACAAAGTACGTGTTCATCGGTTTCTCTGTATATCTCTAGGTTCGTCACAACCTAGAGGGCTTTCCATTTTAGAGTACCAAGTTTTTTTTTGACAGTCAAGATGGTTTAATAAGTTTCCCTGTTCTACGATCGAATGAAGGGGACTTTATCGTTGGCGGAAACTATTACGCTGGTAGTACGGGCGCGATCGACCCAAAAGCCGACCGCTCGCGGGGTGCGACCGTCCTACAATAAAGATCTGTTTTGATTTGTACCCCTTCCCGCGCTTCAAACCGGGGAGGGTTTTTACTCGCGGGCAAATTCATCTCGCCGCTATCTTAGCCAAGTTTTCCTGTCGATGATGTAAATCACAGTTACTCCGTGAAATCAATCACGAACGAAACTCGATTTAATATTTCTTAAACTGGAATTCCGTATTTTCACGGTATACAGCTTGAAAAAGTGACTTGTAGAAATTCCAGTGTCGGTAAGGTACGAGCGATGGAATTTAACAGGAACTACTACCCGAGCCACCGGAAAGGAGAGGAAACGCGAGCGGAAATTCTAGCGGCGATCGCCCAGAATACCCACCTATCCATCCCGGAGATTTCCACCAAGGTTAATCGGTGTACCCGGCAAGTCCGGCGACACCTCGATCGATTACGGTGGGAAAACAAGATCGAGGCGGTCGGAAAGCGATACACTCTCGCGACTTTACCGGCGGAAAACCAGATGGAAAAAGCCTAAACATTTTTTCCCGAGCCGCCCTATAGGGCAAATCCCACAACTTTCGATTCGAGGGAAATTCTCATGGAACCGGAAACTACCAAAGAACTCATCAGCGCGAATTCCGAAGAGCTAATCGAGAAAATGAAACAGCGCTGGAATATCGGGCAATCGACCGTGTACGAGAGAATGAAATCTCTCGGCGTAAAAAAGGCGAAAGAGAACGGAGAAACCTTTATTTATTCCGACGATCTCCAACGCCTAGACGATTATAACGAGTGGCTCGCGGCCGGAAATCCCGCGGCAACTTTCCCCGGTTTCGAGGGAGCGGGCGCGCTGGTGCAACAGGAAGAACAGACACTCGATCGGGCCACGATCGAACTCGACCCGATCGAGGTGGAACCCGGTCAGGGATTCCGGCAGATCGTCCGCACGGCGAAGGAGAAAGCGGCGGGGACGCTCATCGCGCAGAATCTTTTAACGATGCAATTTTTACAGGACCCGGAATCGCTAGATCCCGACCTTCTAGAGCAGGTGCGGAGATCCGAGGAGGCGATCGCCCCAAAGTCCATCGATCCGCGACAATTCGCCAACAGCCTGATCCGGAAATACTCGACGACGGCGGCCTAGAATATCCCCTAGCAAACCAGCGGGTATATCGACGGGCGGAACTCGATCGCCTCGTCGCGTCGTTGAAAGCCAGGGGACAGCTTTTAATCTGTAGCGGCGAGGGAATGGGAAAAACCTTTCTTTGTCAACAGGTTTATAACTGCCTGATGTCGGAGGGATTTACTATCGCGTTTATCGAGCCGGCATCGCCCAAGCAAATGCTAATGGAAATAGCGGACGCGCTCGGGATACCGACGAAAAATCTGGAAGGTCGCGCCATTAGCGCCGATGGTTTGAAAGCGGCGATCGCTCAATTTTTAGCCACGAATCCCGCCTTTCTAATCTTCGATGACGCGCACTTGCTGGAGGCGAAATTCAGACAGTGGTTAAAGTCGCTAAAAAAGTTGGAAACCCCGCTATTACTCGCCGCTACCAATCCCCCGAGAACGGATATTTTTATTAATGTCCCGCGGATCGAGCTTCAGCCGCTACCCGACCACGCGATCCGGGAATTAATGGAAACCGCGGCGATAGAAAAGGGAATTAGTTTAAGGCCGTCCGAATTCTCCAGATTGCAGGAGCGCGTCGGGGGAAACCCGATGCTCGCCTGCCGGATTATCGAGGAGGAATATTTAGGGTTAGAGAGCGAGGCGGGAGACCATACCCGCTATTTCGACATCACGCCTCTAATCTGTCTGGTCGGGATATTTTTCATCACCCTACGATTTATCGGTTTGGGTACGAACGACCAAGCCCTCTACATTTTCGGGGGCATCGCGAGCGCGATTTTCATCGGTTTTACCCTCGCGATCCGATCGCTCCCGAAAGAAAGCCGGAGGATAACTTCATGATGACCGTCACTCACTTGATAACCGGATCTTTAGGAACGGCGCTGATATTGCAAAGCGCGGAACCGGCCGTTTTACTCGTCGGGGCGATCGCCGCGCTCTTTCCCGATATCGATATCTCTACCTCCCCGATCGGGCGGATATTCCCACCCGTCAGCCACTTTCTCGAAAAGCGGTTCCCCCACCGCTCGGCCACTCATAGCCTACTAGCGTCGGGATTGCTAGGGGTTATCAGTTACGCGATCTGCTGGAAATTCTCGGTCGGTTGGGAATACGTTCACGCGCTAAACATCGGTTATTTTTTCGGATGGTTTCTCGACTGCTTCACGAAATCCGGGGTCGAGGCGTTTTACCCGGTATCCGTGCGGTGCGTCTGCCCCGGCAATCGGAATCTTCGGTTCAGCACGGCATCACCACAGGAATACTGGTTAATCGCCATCCTCGCCGCGATCGCTATCTGGGTTTTCCAGATCAATTCGGAGGGGGGATTAATGAGCGCGTTTAACCGAGCGATCGCCGCCCCGAGCGGGGTCGAGGAACTTTATAACCAGAAAGGCGGGACGAACCTGATCGTCGCCAACGTTGACGGGGTTTTCGCCATCGATCGAACCCCCGTTAAAGGCGATTTCCCGATCGTCGCCACCGACGGACAGGGATTCATTTTGCTAGGGGTTAACGGGGAGATCTACAAGGTAGGTAACGACCCGGACAGTAATATCATTCCCCATCGGATTACCGCGAAAGTCGAGGGAACGGCGGTGATTCAAGTAGAAAACGTGAATTTTATCGATGAAGATTTGACAAAATTATCTAAATATCGTGATAAACAAGCGTATTTATCGGGGTCGGTATCGATCGACGACCCGGAATCGGCCATCGCGCCCCAACACCCGCGGGAGTGGAAGGCGATCGAGATTTCCGGATCGACGGCGACGCTCAACAACGCCCCGATCGGTCAGGTTGCCAGCGTTTTGGGCGACCAGTATCTATCCGGTTCCGTAAGCGTGAGGTCTATCTATGTTCGGTAAAAGCAGACCGCTCCCGGCCTCGCGAATGACGGCCGCCCCGAAACCGGCGATCGATCGATCGAGACCGGGGGGGATTTTGCTAGGGGATAACCACTACTGGAACCCGGAGACGCTGGCCAACCCCCACGGGGCGATCGTCGGCGCGAGCGGTTCCGGTAAAACGCAGACCCTGAAAGCGATCGCCCTCGACGCGAGCAGAGTCTACAACTGTAAGCTAATCATCATCGACTTTCACGGCGATCAATATCTGCCGGGGGAAACGCGATACGAGCTTCACGCCAGTTCGGATCACGGGATCAATCCCCTGACGATCGACCTCTCGACAACCGGGGGCGGCCCGAAGCTACAGGCGATCGCGGTAGCGGACAGCTTCACCCGATCGCTCAGGCTCGGGCCGAATCAGAACGGCCTGATGATCGATCTATTAATCGAGTGCTATCGGGGGGAGGGGATCGAGGACGACCCGGCCACCTGGACGCGAGAACCCCCCACCCTCGCGAATCTCGAAGAACTTTTAAAAAAGAGAATCACGACGGGATGTAAGGAATCCCCGAAACTGTCGCTTAAACTACGGGCAACCTTTGAATACGGCATATTTTCACGAAATCAGCCCGATATATTCTCTCCAGATATCGTGAGAATCGATCTATCCGAACTCTCGAAAGTGCCGGGACTACAGGCGATCGCCGCCGAAACCGTCTGCAAACAGGCGATCGATCGCCACCGTTTGCTAGGGGAATCGAACAGTAAAATCCCTAGCAGAATCATCTTTATCGACGAGTGCAAGGAGTTAAAAGGCCAGAGAACGCCCGATCGCATCGTGGCGGACGGGAGAAAATACGGCTTGGGGCTATGGATAGCCTCACAACGAACAGAACACCTGTCCGCCGAAATTCTATCGAACACTCAAACGAAAATCGTTCTTCCCGTTGATGCTATTGACGTGGCGGCAACGGCGAAGAAATTCCGATTTCACGATCTCCAGATCGCCAATCTGGAGACCTTAAACGCGCTGGTTCGCACCGGATCGGAAGCTTTTAAAGTAAAGATCGAGCCATACTATAAACGTTTATAGTCTCCCCATCTCCCCATCTCAAGCGGTAATCGATTTTGTACATTATCGGTCTCCTGACTCCTGCCTCCTGATTCCTAACTCCTGACTCCTGACTCCTGATTCCTAACTCCTGACTCCTGATTCCTGACTCCTGACTCCTGATTCCTAACTCCTGACTCCTGATTCCTAACCCCTGACTCCTGATTCCTAACCCCTGACTCCTGATTCCTAACCCCTGACTCCTGATTCCTAACTCCCATGTACCGATCGATCCTCATCGCCCTCCTAC
>NZ_JBAFSM010000072.1:0-19440 GCF_036688125.1 Pannus brasiliensis CCIBt3594
AGATTGAAGAAGGAGCCGAGCCACGCTTAATCTTCATTTACGAACGCTCTCTTAATTGAATGGGCGGCAAAGTCCGATCTTTCCGTCAGGATCGGGAAAACTCTTTCCACTTTTTTGAAAACGAGCTACCGGGCTTATATTGTTGGAAACCCTTCTATATATAGCTTTTCGCTCGACTTCGCACTTTATGACAGCTATGTACCCACTAAGCCTTCGTGGCCGGCTCGCCCCACGACTGTGACAATAGCGATCGGCGAAATTCACCGGGTAAAATTCCAGTCCAACGCTTAAAGGCGCGAGTAAATTTAGCCGCGTCGGAGTAACCTAGCTCGATGGCTATGTCGAGCAATCGAATAGTGGGATCTTTGAGCATACTAACCGCTAGATCGAACCTTGTCTGTTCTACCAGTTTGGAATAGATTAGTTCTTCGCTCGCTAAACGTCGTTGAAAACTCCGAAGGCTCATACCGGCGGCACTCGCGGCACTATTAATATCCGGATATCCGTCCAGTAGTCTAGAGCGAATGAATAGCTGGAGGGAAGTTTTTAGTTCGGTAGGTGGCGCGGAGGACAATAGATGTTCGTACTCTTGTTGTTGTTGCGGGAGAAACAGATTTTCCGTTCGGCGTATCGGTACAAATAACTGGGTTTTCGGAAAACCGATCGCGTTATTCACTTGATGAAAATGGACGCGAACCTTTGAAAATACTTCTAGGTTCTCTAATCCTTGTACGGGCCCGGCCTGAAAATGTAAGTCCGTTGGATGCCATCCGCTACCGGCGAGACTGCTAATAGTTTTGAGATGCATCAGACAGGCGTAATACTGGGCTTGCCGGTTATCTAGCCCGGCGGGGTTGATGAATTGATGATTAAGCCAAATCCGATCTTCCCCTTCACTGACCCATGTCCGCGCGCCGGAATTATGGGTTTTTGTCAGCAATTGAGAGATCGTTTGGAGAAGATCGTACAACGTTAGTGATTGACCGATGATTTTACCGAAAATCCCTAACTCATTAACTTCAAACCGCTGACTAGCTAAAATCCCTAGCTGTTCGATCCCTTCCGCGTAAGCGACTTTTTCCAAAAAATTAAACACGTGATAAAGAGGGATTAAAGATTCAGGATTTTCTATCTCGTAAATCGGCAAATTTACCTGTCGTAAAAACTTTTCGGTCGGCACTCCCGACCGATTTAAAAAATTGACTAATGGTAAAATCGCGTTAGTCCGAAGCAGAGGAATCGCACTCATCGATAGAGAATAAATAGCGAGATAGATTGCCGAACGTTTTCAAGATACAAGAAAACACGTAAAACTAATGAAGAGACTGAATAATCGCCCGGAAGTGTTGAATTGTATCTTTCGAGACCCCGAACGAGACTATATATAGCCTAGTTCGCTTATCGGGAACGATTTCAATAACCTTCAACATTTCTAGTAATTACCCGTAAACGAATCTTAACATAGCTGGCATCAAAAGGCAATTGAAGATCGGGTAGACAAGGCGATACTCAAGCTATGAATCATTTCACTAGCTCCATTCCCGCTCTACGGGGTAACGGCTAACAAAACTTAATCTCTCGTCTATGGGTTAATAAAACTTAATCGATGGCATAAAGATTTGTTTCACCGATCCGGATTTGAATGGGCGTTCGACCAACTCAATATTCACTTTCACTTTTCTGGAAACTCCAATGCTACAGCCTTACCTATATTCTCCGTTAGTTTTTCTCGCCGGTTCTCTCGCTCTCCTCGGTACGGCAAATCCGATTCTCGGCCAAGCGGGAAGCCCGATCGATCGAGACCAAAACGCCGCCCTGCAAGCGGTCGCCAAGATGACCGAGGGACAGCGCACCTATTTCCAGAGAAACGGCAAATTCCGCGACAGGGTCGGAGATCTTCAAAAAAATTTCGGGGTTACTCTCCCGAAAACTTTCGATTACGCTATCCGCACCACCTCGGAGGGCGCGTATAGTTACGTTATCCCGGCCCGGTCATCGGTTACCGGCCAGCTAAAAGCCTACGTGGGAGCCGCTTTTATCACTCCCGACCAAGACCCGAAAATCACGACGATCATCTGTCAGAACACGACACCGGGGCAAGTTCGTCCCGCCGATCCGCAACTGGTGCGGGGAACCGATTTTAACAATCCCACGAAACTAGCGATACAGTGCGGGGATTTCACGGTACAGGTTCCCGCTTCCGAGGTGAACGAGTAGATCTGACCTACGAGAGTAAAGGTACTCCCTATGGACATATTGCAAGAATGGGACTCGGCCGGGGTCGGTTCGTATTTCAAGATGACGGCGAATCCTTGGAAAAACGGCATTTTGGACGTTAAAACGATCGAGTTAATCTGTGTCGGTTTAAACGCGGCCTGTACCAATTTGCAAGCGGACGGCACCCGTCGCCATATTCGCGCCGCGCTGGAAGCGGGAGCGACGCGGAACGAGATTCTGATGGTTTTGAAAATGGCTTCCCTGTTGGCGATCCATTCCTGTAGTCTGGGCGCGCCCGTTCTTTTGGAAGAAGCGAAGGCGGCGGGGATAGAACCGACGGTCAAACAAGCGACCACTCCCGCCTGTGACCGGATGAAGGCGATCGGGCAATGGAATACGGCGTGGGAACCCTTTTACGAACTCGATCCGGTCTGGACCGATCAGTTTATGGCGACGGCCATGGATATTTACGCGAGTAACCTGTTCCCGCCCAAAGTCATCGAACTTCTCAGCATCGCCTTCGATGCCTCGATTACCCACCTGTACGCCCCCGGTACCCGTCGGCACATTCGAGCGGCTTTGAAACTGGGGGCGACGATAGAAGAAATCATGGAAGTGCTGAAGGTTTGCGTCGCTTTCGGGATCGAATCCTGTTATTTGGGAATTCCGATTCTGGATGAAGAACTGGCCGCTTTTAATTCTTGAAACCAAAGGAAAACCGATTATGACATCCACGGCCACCACCACTCTAACCGCTCAAGAACGGGCGATCGCCGAGGGCAAAAAATCGTTGTACGAGAACGTCAGCGATCGGGTACTGCGAATGTACGAGGCGATCCGCGCTTACGGCCCGCCGAGGGTCGCGCTCGATCGCGCGGTCTGTTTCACCGAATCCTTTCAAGAAACCGAGAGCCAGCCGATGGTTCTCCGTTGGGCGAAAGCCCTCAAACATTATGCCGAGAAAGCCCCGATCGCCATTTTCGATGATGAACTAATCGTCGGTCGTCCGAATACTTGGCTGGGACGGTGGGGCATCGTCTATCCCGAACTGGACGGCAGTATCATGCCGGACGGGGTGGAGATGTTCCGTAAAAATAAGGGCAAGGTAGGGGAAGTGGTTGTCACGGATGAGGATGCTCGACTCATCAATGAAGTCCTCACCCCCTATTGGACGGGCAAGGACTATGCCTCCGCCTTTCACGATGCCCTGCCGGAGGAAACCCGGTTTACGATCTTCGGCCCCGATCCCGAAAATCTACTCCTGCCCACCTGCGTTGTCCTCGTGACCTCCAACATCCGGCACTCTCAAAACTGGACACCGGATTTCAGCAAAATTCTGACGCGAGGGGTCAGAGGGATTCGGGAAGAGGCGCGGGCGAAGCTGGACGCGCTCGAAGAACCGCGGGACATCATTTACAAAAAACCATTCCTCGAAGCGGTGATCATCACCTGCGATGCCATGACCCTCTGGTCGAAACGGTACGCGCGACTGGCTACCGAAATGGCGGATAAAGAGCGAGATCCAGAACGGAAACAGGAGCTTTTGACGATCGCCGAGGTGTGCGATCGGGTACCCGAAAATCCGGCCCGTACCTTTCAGGAAGCGTTGCAGGCCCAGTGGTGGGGACAGATGTTTAACCGCGTCGAGCAAACCAGTAGCGCGATGGGGCAGGGGCGGATGGATCAGTACCTACTCCCCTACTATCAGAAAGACTTGGCGGAAGGCAAAATTACCCCCGAATCGGCTACGGAATTACTCCAGTGCCTCTGGATTCAGATGGCTCAATGTGTCGAGATCAAGCTGAATCCGGTGGCGGCGGCGGGAACGGAAGGGTTTTCCAAATTCGAGGATGTGGTCTTGGGCGGACAGACGAGCGACGGTCGGGATGCCACCAATGAACTGACCTATCTGATTTTGGAATCGACCCGATCGCTACAGATTCCGGTGCCGGAACCCTGTATTCGCATTCACGCCAATACCCCCGATCGCCTGCTCCACTATGTCGCGGAAGTGATTAAGGATGGAAAGGGCTTTCCGAAACTGCTCAACGACGAGATGGTAATTCCCTTCTACCTAGCGAACGGAGCCACCCTGAAGGAAGCGTTGGACTGGCATATCTCGGGCTGTTGCGAAAATCGGTTAATAAACCGGGAAACCAACGTCACCGGTAACGGGGGCATCAACTACGGCTCCGTGGTGGAAATGACCTTCCGCGACGGCAAACTCAAAGTTCTCAAAGATCTTCAATTCGGCGTTCAAACGGGTGACCCCCGCGCTTGGACGAGTTTCGATCAGGTGTGGAACGCCTTCTGCACCCAACTCGAACATCTGGCGAGGCACGCCCTGATCCAACAGCATTTAGCCCTAAAAATTAAACCCGACTATTTCGCGGCCCCGGCCACATCGATGTTGCACGATCTGGCGATGGAGCATTGTCGCGATCTCCATAGCCACGGCGATTACATCCCCGGCGCGATCGACCATTCCTGCTTCGAGGCGATCGGCAAGGCCACGGCGATCGACAGTCTGGCCGCCGTCAAGCACCTGATTTTCGACACCGGACGACTGACCTGGGATCGACTACTGGAGGCGATCGAGGCTAACTGGGAGGGACACGAAGCCGTCCGGCAGATGTGCCTGAACGCGCCGAAATACGGCAACGGTATCGAGTGGGTCGATCGGATCGGTTGGGACATCGAACATTTCATCCTAGAGTACCTACACCGACATCCCAAACCCCACGACCAGTGCTTTCTGTTGCGCCAGATCCCCGTCACCTTCCACGTCCCGCTCGGTAAGGTAACTTGGGCGACACCGAACGGTAGACCGGCCGGTGAATACCTCTCGGAAGGGATTTCCGCGTCTCACGGGATGGATGTGAAGGGGCCGACCGTTGCGCTCGCGTCTATGGCACGAGCCAGAGACCTGAGCTATCGGGAAAAGGGGGGCGATCTGATTAATTTAAAATTCAGCCCGGCTAACGTGGCGGGAGAAGAAGGGACGCGGCGTTTGATGCAGATCGTCCGCACTTGGAGCGAACTGAAGCACTGGCACGTCCAGTTCAACATCATCAACAAAGAAACGCTGTTAGCGGCACAGAAAGACCCCGACAAGTACCGGAATCTGATCGTGCGAATCGCGGGATATTCCGCCTACTTTGTCGATCTTTCGCCTGTGCAACAAGCGGAAATCATCGCCCGGACAGAAGAACCCGCGGGTTGAGTCGGGAAAAAATTGAAAACGGAGAGTACGAATTATGGAACTGCAAGGAAAGACGGCGATCATCACGGGTTCAGCGCGAGGGATCGGCGAAGGCATCGCGACAGTATTAGCTCGCGAGGGAGCGAATGTCGTCATCAACAGCCGTAAAGAAGCGGACTGTGCTTTGGTGGTGGACAAGATCGAAGCGATGGGTGGTCAGGCGATCGCGGTGGCGGCCGATGTTAGCAAAAAAAGCGATGTGACCAACCTGGTCGAGAAGACTATCCAGCACTTCGGTTCGGTAGACATCCTGGTAAACAACGCGGGCATTGAATCCCAACCTTACCTGGCGAAAGACCTGCCGGAAGAGCAATGGGATCGGGTCATGGCGATTAACCTGAAAGGCCCGTTCCTCTGCTGTCAGGCGGTTATCCCGCACATGATCCGGCAGAACAAGGGGCGAATTATTAACATCGCTTCTACAGCGGGCATCCGGATGTCCTTCTTCGGAACCGTCGATTACACGGTTAGCAAGCATGGTGTGGCGGGACTCATGCAACATCTGGCTTGGGAGTTGGCGGACGCTCACATCACGGTCAATACGGTTTGTCCCGGTGGCGTAGTGACTCCCCTCATGGAAGCCGGTACTACGCCGGAGTATCGGGATATGGTCGTGAAGCGGTTAATTCCTCTGGGGCGGATGTGTGCCATTGAGGAGATCGGTGAAGCCGTCAGCTTTCTGGCGAGCGATCGGGCTGACATGATCACGGGTCAGCTTCTGGCTGTGGATGGTGGATTGCTCGCTGGATTCGGCGAAGACTTGCGACCCATTGTGCGGAAGCGCATGGCTGATATGCAAGCGGCCCACGATGCCAAACATTAAGCCGCGGAGAGAACACCGGTCATGACTTCCTACACACCTGCAAACCCATGAATAAAAACTCGGCTAAACGTGCGGCATCGCTGACGTGAGGGGGAGGAAATTACCCATCCATCTATTTCTGAATGATGAATCCTACTAGAAAAGGACGCGAGTATGAATTCGACTATCAAACGAATCGCGCTCAATGTGGGTTTTGGCTACAGCCCCGGACTGAATACGGTGATCGTCGGAGCGGCTTTGGCGGCGAACGAATTGGGCTGGGAGGTTGTCGGTATCCGGGATGGGTTCGAGGGATTACTGTTTCCCGATCGCTATCCCGATGGGGGACTGGTGCCTCTCACCCCCCAATGGGTTGAAACTCTCGATCCCTCGGACAATATTCTGGGGACGGCTATTCGGAACGATCCCTTCCACGTCCGTACCATCAACGCCGAGAGCTTAATCGAAGAGGTGGATCGGTCAGACGATCTGCTGGCAACGTTACAAGCTAACGACATTGATGCGGTGATTTCTGTCGTCGGTAAGCGGGGGTTGAGCATTTTGGCGAAACTGCACCGCAAGGGACTTAAAACAGTCTCTATACCCCGATCGATGGAAAACGACATAGCGGCAACGACTCTCTCCTTCGGGTTTAACAGTACCCTCGGTTTTGTCACGGAACTGCTCGATCGGGCCAAACAAGCGGCCCGATCGGCCGGTCAGGTCGGGGTGGTGGAAGTGCCGGGAGAATACAGTGGCTGGCTGGCATTACAGGCGGGAATGGCTGTCCGCGCGGATGCCGCGCTGATTCCAGAGATCCCCTACGACTTGCAAAAGGTGGCGGCAAAACTTCAGGATCGGTTCAAGCGGGGCCGATCGTATGGATTGGTTATCGTTGCCGAAGGAGCGGTATCCGTAAACGCGGAGCCTGCCGTAGTCGCTCCCCACCCCCTCAAAGCCTCCCTATCTCCCTTAGCGACCGATTATCAGGGGAGCCATGTGATTCAGCGATCGGGGCGGGCGGCCCATACCGTCGCGCTAGAGTTACAGCGGTCGATCGAGCGAGAAACCTATCCCCTGGTGTTAGGGGATTGGGTCAAGGGAGGTAGCCTCACTGCCGTCGATCGCCAGTTAGGGTTGAGCTATGGTGCGGGAGCCGCGCTGGCTTTGAACGCGGGGCAAACCGGAGTGGTGGTGGCGTTTCAGCCCCCCGACCTGACGTTTGTACCGTTGGCAGAGGCGATCAACAAGATTAGAACCGTGCCCGCTGACAGTGAATTTGTCCGGATCGCCCGATCGCTGGGCATCTGCTTAGGAGGCTAACCTCATGACAAACGTATCCAAAAATCCGACCGGGTTGGTTCTAAATATTCAACACTTCTGCACCAACGATGGCCCCGGTATTCGCACCACCGTTTTTCTCAAAGGATGCTCTCTACGTTGTAAATGGTGTAGCAATCCCGAAAGCATTCACCCCAAACCCGAACTGGCCTACAACATCGACAAATGTATCGGTAAGAAGCAGTGTGGTCTGTGCCTGCAACCACCCTGCTCGGAAGGTGCCTTTTATGTGTTGGATGGGGAGGACGATCGCATTCGTGTCAATTGGGATTTAGCCACTGATTGTGGACAGGAATGTGTTGACCTCTGCCCAACTGGGGCACTTTACCTGTTCGGGCAGACCATGACCGTGGAACAGGTACTTGATGAGGTGGAGCAGGACAGCACGTTTTACCGGGAATCCGGTGGTGGAATGACGCTAAGCGGAGGTGAGTGTCAACTGCAACCGGATTTCAGTGCGGCACTGCTTCAGGAAGCACACAGCCGGGGGTTTAACACGGCGATCGAAACAGCGTTCAATGTCCCTTGGTCCCATGTGGAGAAGGTATTGCCCCACGTGGATGTGGTTTTGCACGACCACAAACTGACCGACCCGGAACGGCACAAAAAATGGTGCGGCGTAGATAATCGCCAAATCCTGGCCAATATGAAGCGAGCCTATGAAACCTTTCCCGAAAAAACCTTTATCGCTCGCACTCCCCTGATCCCCGGTGTGAATGATGACGAAGACCACATTCGATCGGTGCTGGCGTTCATTCGTCCCCACCCCAACGTGGTTGACTACGAGCTACTTCCCTACCACCGCTTTGGCGAGAGTAAGTATGGATTTTTAGGCCGGGTGTATGAACTCAAAGACTTCACACCGCCCTCTCCCGAATCCGTGCGGCGGCTCCGAGCCATTATTGATACCGCTTTTGGTCGCGCGGGCACATCTGCCAAAGGGTAACTCCAGAGTGACGGCCATTGTCCTCTCTCGGGACGCGGGAGGAGACAACAACGCCTCCAAATCATGGACAACGATATCACAAACCAGAAAGTAGCGCTTTCAATTCGATACCGCTTGATTGACCGGCGCGGGAGACAAAAACGATGACAACCGAACAAATCAGACTGCTAGAAGCTCGGAATCCCCAAACCCCCTGGAAAAAATGGGGACCTTACCTGAGCGAACGACAGTGGGGTACCGTGCGCGAAGACTACAGCGATAACGGCGACGCTTGGAATTATTTCACCCATGACCAGGCGCGATCGCGGGCTTACCGTTGGGGCGAGGATGGTCTGGGTGGCATTTGTGACGATCGCATGATTCTCTGTTTCGCCCTGGCTCTGTGGAATGGCAAGGACCCGATCCTGAAAGAGCGGCTGTTCGGTCTCAGCAACAGCGAAGGCAACCACGGCGAAGACGTGAAGGAGTACTACTTCTACCTGGACAGTACGCCCACCCACTCCTACCTGAAGTATCTCTACAAGTATCCCCAGGCGGCCTATCCCTACGAAGACCTAGTCGTCACCAATCGGAACCGTAGCCGCGATGAACTGGAGTACGAACTGCTAGATACGGGCATTTTCGACGAAGACCGCTACTTCGATGTTTTTGTTGAATACGCCAAAGCCGATCCGGAAGATATCCTGATTCAAATCAGTGTCGCTAATCGTGGTTCGGAAGCGGCGCCACTACACGTGTTGCCGACCCTCTGGTTCCGCAATACCTGGTCCTGGGCTGATGGCGGTGGCAAGCCGATCCTGCAAGAGGTTGAGAATGCCATAGGCAGTACCGTCTACGCCCACCATAACGATTCCCTGTTCCAAGAGATTCTGCCCGATTATTATCTCTACTGCGATCGAAGCGTTCCCCTGTTGTTTACCGAGAATGAAACCAACAACGCCCGCCTCTTCGCCGGAACGAATGCCGGTCCCTACGTCAAGGATGGTATTAACAATTACCTCGTGCGGGGGCAACAGGATGCGGTGAACCCGTCCCGGACAGGGACAAAAGTGTCACCTCACTATCAACTGACGGTGGCCGCCGGTGCCACAGAAACGATCCGTCTGCGCCTGACTCGCGACGCGCCCGCCCGGATGAGTCAACCGTTTGCCGGATTCGATCGGATTTTCCAGACTCGCCTTCAGGAAGCCGATGCCTTCTACGACTTCATTACACCGGCAAAGATCAAAGCCGAGTCGCCAGAGAAGGCGAATCTCATGCGACAGGCCTTAGCCGGGATGCTTTGGACCAAGCAATATTTCTACTACGACGTGGACAAATGGCTGGAAGAACATCATGTCACCCCCTGGTCGGGAACAGAACAGCGCCAACGCGTCCGCAACGGGGAATGGTTCCACGCTCTTTGTGATGATGTCATCTCCATGCCGGACAAGTGGGAGTATCCCTGGTTTGCCTCCTGGGATCTGGCATTCCACATGCTACCGCTATCGATCGTGGACTCGGACTTTGCCAAAGCCCAGTTGGATTTGATGCTCCGCAATGACTACTTAAACCCCAACGGTCAAATCCCGGCTTACGAATGGAACTTTGGCGATGTCAACCCACCCGTTCACGCCTGGTCCACCATGCAAATCTATTTAATGGACAAGGCCCGCAATGACGGCAAAGGGGATATCGACTTTCTCAAATATGCCTTTTCTAAACTGCTGGTCAACTTTACCTGGTGGATCAACCGCAAGGATCGCTATGGTAACAACGTTTTTGAAGGGGGTTTTTTAGGACTGGATAACATCGGCGTGTTCGATCGCAGTTCGCCCCTACCTATGGGAGGCCACCTGGAGCAGGCAGACGGCACCGCTTGGATGGTTTTTTTCAGCCAGCAAATGTTGCGGATCGCCGCGGAACTGGCCCTACACGATCCCCTCTACGAAGAGTTTGTCAGCAAGTTCTTCGAGCACACGATGTGGATCGCCGCGGCTATGGATCGGCTGGGCGAACATCAAGATGAGATGTGGGATGAAGAAGATGGGTTCTTCTACGATGTCCTGCGTTTGCCCGATGGTACGGCGACGCGCTTGAAAGTGCGATCCATGGTCGGACTGCTGCCGCTGGCCGCCGTGGCAATTTTTGAAGAAGCGGACTTGCTGAAATTCTCCAACTTCCGCCAGCGAACCCAAACATTTTACCGCCGCCACCCCAAACTCACCGCCAATATGCACTTACCCAGTCAACCCGGTTTAGCGGGCCGGCGGATGCTGTCAGTGTTCACTGACGAAAAATTGCGCCGCATCCTGTCGCGTATGCTGGATGAAAACGAGTTCCTCGGCCCCTATGGCATTCGCGCCCTCTCACGCCACCATCAGGACCAACCCTTTGTCTTTCACCACAACGGTCAGGAATTCCGGGTGGATTATCTGCCGGGCGACTCCAACACGGGGATGTTTGGCGGCAACTCCAATTGGCGCGGTCCCATCTGGATGCCCGTGAATTTTATCCTCCTTCGCGCGCTGTATCAGCTCTACACCTACTACGGGGACGAATTTAAGGTGGAATGCCCCACCGGGTCCGGTCAATACATGACCCTGTTTGAAGTGGCACAGGAACTGGCGAACCGCTTAATCCGAATCTTCCTGCCGGATGAAAACGGCTGTCGCCCGGTCTATGGCGAGTCAGAAAAATTCCAGACCGACCCCTACTGGAAAGACTATGTCCTCTTTTACGAATACTTCCACGGTGACAATGGGGCGGGTATTGGTGCCAGTCACCAGACCGGTTGGACGGGGTGCAATACCTCTCGGTTAAGGATTTCCTGGAGTTTCTCGCCCACGAAATTGCGAGGGTTTCAGTATTCTTGTGAACGAGTGAATGGCGTTATCCGAGAAGTATTGGGACGGGGTGCATCGCTCGCATCATTCAGATCATGGGGGATGTGACGAAAGAGATATTGACCGCTACGGATGTGGAGATGGCCGCGATTAAGAAGACAGTCGGCAAGTGACCACCTTTCTGGAAAGGCAGGGGGAGTCAATACCGACCGATCGCGCTACCGGACTGGAACTTGGATAGAGAGTCTAAACAACGATGAATGTGCTAGTGATTGATATTGGCGGAACTAACATCAAATTTCTGGCGACGGGCCAGTCGGAAGCGCGCCGATTTCCTTCAGGGCGAACGATGACACCTGAAGGAATGGTGGCTGGCGTTAAAGAGATGACTCGCGACTGGAAATATGACGTGGTAGCGATCGGCTATCCTGGTCTGGTACTCAAGGGGCGCATTGCTAAAGAACCCCATAATTTAGCCCCCGGTTGGATCGAATTTAACTTTGAAGCGGCTTTTGGCTGTCCGGTCAAACTGATTAACGATGCTGCCATGCAGGCACTCGGTAGCTATCAGGGCGGCACCATGCTGTTTCTGGGGCTGGGCACAGGGTTGGGCACCGCTATGGTGGTGGAAGGGGTAGTCGTACCGATGGAACTGGCCCATCTGACTTACAAGAAAAGAACCTTCGAGGACTACCTAGGAATTCGGGGGATGAAGCGGCTGGGCACCAAGAAATGGCGACAGCATGTTGAAGTCTGCGCTAACCGTCTTATCTCTGCCCTGGAACTGGATGATGTGGTGATTGGTGGCGGCAATGCTAAACGGCTAAAGCAACTTCCCCCCAAATGCCGGGAAGGCAGTAACGCCAATGCCTTTACGGGTGGCTTTCGGCTTTGGGAAAACACTAAAATTCCCAAGCCCGCAACTGCTAGTGCCTGATTAATCAAACTCGATCACGTTGCAAAAACAACTTTTCTAGAACTGTTTATGACGCTGAATAGCAGCAGGAACAACCTATGAAAAACTCCCTATCCGATACGCTGGTTTTCTTCGGCGCGACGGGTGATCTAGCGTTTAAAAAGATCTTTCCAGCTTTGCAGGCGATGGTGAAACGAGGCCATCTTAATGTTCCCGTGATTGGGGTGGGTCGCTCTGATTGGAGTAATGAACAACTGCGCGATCGCGCCCGTGCCAGCTTGGAAAAGCATGGCGGGTTTGATGTAGCGGCAAGTGAAAAATTGTGTGGCCTGTTGCGCTATGTCAGAGTCAATTACACCGATCCTACGACCTTTCAAACTCTCTACAGCGCCTTGAACGGTGCCCGTCATCCAGCCCATTATCTGGCGATTCCGCCCACGATGTTTGAAACCGTGATCGGACATTTGAAGGATTCAGGTTGTACCCGGGGAGCGCGGGTAATCGTAGAAAAACCATTCGGCCGCGATCTGGCTTCCGCTCGGGAACTCAACCACATTCTGCTGAGCAGTTTTGATGAATCGACGATCTTCCGCATCGATCACTACCTAGGCAAGCGTCCCGTCCATAACATGTTGTTTTTCCGCTTTGCCAACCCCCTACTGGAATCTTTCTGGAATTGCCACTATATCGAGAGTCTGCAGATCACGATGGCGGAAAACTTCGGAGTCCAGGGGCGGGGTGGCTTCTACGAAGAAACCGGGGCTATCCGCGATGTCGTGCAAAATCATCTATTCCAGGTGGTGTCTAACCTGGCGATGGAGCCGCCCGCCCGCATGGACAGCGAATCGATTCGGGATGAGAAGGCTAAGGTACTCAAAGCTATCCCCCCATTAAAACCTCGGGATTTAATTCGGGGGCAGTTTGACGGCTACCGAAACGAGCCGGGTGTGGCCCGGGACTCCCAGATAGAAACCTTTGCTGCCATGCGTTTACGGATCGATTCCTGGCGTTGGCAAGGTGTACCCTTTTATCTTCGGGCTGGGAAATGCTTACCCGCGACCTGCACCGAAATTGTGGCGCGCCTTCGTCAACCACCACCCCTGTTAGAAGGGTTTGAACTGGCATCTAACTATTTACGGTTTCGCGTTAGTCCTGAAATCACGATCGCCTTTGGCCTCAACCGAATGGCTCCCGGTGAAGCGATGATCGGTCAGCCAGCAGAATTGGTGGCCGGCTACGATCCCCGCTCCGATGATATGGATGCCTACGAACGGGTGCTGACAGATGCAATGGCGGGAGATGCTACCGTATTCGCCCGTCAGGACTATGTGGAAGAAGCGTGGCGCATCGTCGATCCGGTACTGAAAGCCGCTACACCCATTTATGAATATGAACCTAATACCTGGGGACCCAAAGGGGTTGACGCTCAAGTCGCACCCCCTGGAGGTTGGCAAAACCCGATCGCGACCGTAGGAATTTCAATATGAAACCATATCCATTCGATGCTGTTTTGTTTGATATGGATGGAACGATTATCAACAACGTTCCACTCCATCAACAGGTCTGGAAAGAGTTTACTCGCCTTCACGGACTGAATCTTTCAGATGAAGAACTGAGTTACGCCAAGGGGCGGAAAGCGCTTGAGGTTGTCGCTCACTTCTTCGGTGAGGATTTAGGCCACGATGAAATCGCGCGTTTAACCGAAGAACGTCAGATTTTGTATCGAGAACGGTTAGCGACGGCTAACACCGAGGCCGTGAGTCAGATCGCCGGGGTTGAAGCCTACTTAATCGGGTTAGGAAATCTGGGTGTACCCCGCGTTCTGGCAACGGATGCACCACTTGCCAACGTGGAAGCCGTGTTCCGGAAGTTCAATTTCACTCCTTACTTTGACGCGTTAATTACCTCGGATCGTATTCAGCATGGCAAACCCCATCCAGAAATTTTTCTGACAGCCGCGCGACAGGCCGGCGCGAATCCCCACCGCTGTCTGGTGGCTGAAGATTCAGCGGCAGGGATCGCCGCGGCGAAAGCGGCGGGATGCGCGTGCTTGGCACTCGCTACCACTCAGTCAAAAGCGGATCTACAGCGACAAGCGGCCGATTTCATCGCGGCGGACTTCTACAACCTTCCGGCCGCGATCGCTATACCGATCGGTTCGATGGTTTAATCAGCCCGAAATCTCGATAAGTTTTCCTTTACGTTTTTTTATTCAGGAGAATTCCCATGAAATTAGATGGAAAAGTGGCACTCGTTACAGGTAGCAGTCAGGGCATCGGACAGGCGATCGCGGTGAAGCTCGCATCAGAAGGGGCCAAGATTGTGATTGATTATCGCTCCCATCCAGAGGGGGCGGAGGAAACGCTCAGACAGGTCAACGAGATCGGTAGCCAATGTCATCTCTCTAAAGACCACGCGCCAGAAGGATATACCGTTAAAGCCGATTTGGGCGACGTTGAGCAGGTGCGCGCTCTGGTGAACGCGGCCATTCAGCATTTCGGTCATTTAGACATTCTGGTGAATAATGCCGGGATGGAACGGCACGCCCCTTTTTGGGAAGTGCGGGAAGCGGATTACGACGCGGTACTCAATGTCAACCTCAAAGGTGCTTTTTTTGCCGCGCAAGCGTTGACACAACATCTGATCGAAACCGAACGACCGGGCAAAATTATCAATATCAGTTCCGTTCACGAGGAATTACCCTTTCCCAATTTCGCTCCCTATTGTTTGAGCAAGGGCGGCATGAAAATGATGGCGAGGGACTTAGCGGTCGAGCTGGGACCCTACGGGATCACCATCAACAATGTGGCACCCGGAGCGATCGAGACCCCTATCAATACCAAACTGCTGAATGATGCGGAGAAACTGGGGGCTTTATTGCAAAATATCCCCCTCAACCGTTTGGGCAAATCCGAGGATATAGCGACTTTGGTAGCCTTTCTAGCGAGCGATGAGGCGAACTACATCACCGGTAGCACCTTTGTCGTGGATGGGGGGTTGTTGTGGAACTATCACGAGCAGTAGAAGGAGACCGAGCCATGACAGCAGAAGAGAACAGGTTAGCTGAAGACCAAGCCCACACGGCCTATTGGAAACGCTGGGGACCCTATTTAAGCGAGCGGCAATGGGGAACGGTACGAGAAGACTACAGTTCCACCGGAGAGGCATGGGATTACATCAGCCACGATCGGGCCCGTTCCTACGCGTACCGTTGGGGCGAAGATGGGATCGCCGGGATCTCCGATAACCATCAGCGTCTTTGTTTTGCCATCGCCCTGTGGAATGGAGAAGACCCAATTCTCAAAGAGCGACTGTTCGGGTTAACCGGTAGTGAAGGAAATCACGGGGAGGATGTGAAAGAGTATTACTTTTACCTAGATAATACTCCCACCCATTCCTACATGAAATATCTGTATAAGTATCCCCAGTCCGCTTTTCCTTACAGTCAACTGGTAGAAGAAAATCGCCACCGCGATCGCCATCAACCTGAATTTGAATTAGTGGACACGGGCATCTTTTCAGAACATCGCTACTTTGATGTGTTCGTGGAGTACGGCAAGAATTCCCCCGAAGATATTCTAATCAACCTGACGATCGTCAACCGCGGCCCTGACTTCAAGCCGCTCCATCTACTGCCTACCCTTTGGTTTCGTAACACTTGGAGTTGGGCGGACAAGGTTGAAAAACCCTCGCTCAAGGTGCGTCACTCCGATGTGAATTTTTCGGTGATTGAAGCCTCCCATTCCACCCTAGGACAACGCTGGCTTTATTGCGAGGGCAACGCGGAATTACTCTTCACCGAAAATGAAACCAATCACCGGCGACTCTGGCAGGGAGCTAATACTTCGGATTTTGTCAAAGATGGCATTCATGAATATCTGATTCAAAATAAAACCTTGGCGAGCGAAGATAGCGTTCATGAATATCTGATTCAAAATAAAACCCCGACGATCAATCCCGACCGGATAGGCACAAAAGTCGCGGCCCATTACGCCTTGGGAATTCCCCCCGGCGCGACCCAAGTGATTCGCTTGCGGTTGAGTGATTCTCCCGATCTGACAGATCCCTTCGGAGCGGAGTTCGAGCGGATTCTCCAAACTCGTCTGGCCGAAGCCGATGAATTTTACGATCGGCTGGCCTCCCCGAACCTATCCCCCGATCAGCGTAATATTCAACGGCAGGCGTTCGCGGGTATGTTGTGGAGCAAGCAATACTACTACTACGTGGTGGAGCGATGGCTAGATGGAGATGAAGGCCGGATTCCTCCACCGGAGTGGCGGCAACAGGGGCGTAATAGTCGCTGGCGACACCTCCATTGTGATGACATTCTCTCCATGCCCGATAAGTGGGAATATCCTTGGTTCGCGGCTTGGGATCTGGCTTTTCACGCCATTCCCTTAACAATGGTCGATCCGGCCTTTGCCAAACGCCAGTTGCAACGGTTGACACGGGAATGGTATATGCACCCGAACGGGCAACTCCCGGCCTATGAATGGTCTTTCGATGATGTCAATCCACCCGTTCACGCTTGGGCGACCATCCGGGTTTATCAGCTCGAACAAAAGATCTACGGACGTAGCGATCTGGAATTTGTAGAGCGGATATTTCAAAAGCTATCGCTCAATTTTACCTGGTGGGTGAATCGGGAAGACCGGGTGGGCAACAATGTCTTTCAAGGGGGCTTCTTAGGTCTCGACAATATCGGGGTTTTCGATCGTAGCAAGCCCTTACCCACCGGGGGCTATATGCAACAATCGGATGGCACCAGTTGGATGGCGATGTATTGTCTCAACTTGCTTACCATCGCGCTGGAATTAAGCCAGCGTAATCCGGTCTACGAGGATATAGCCAGCAAGTTTTTCGAGCACTTCATCTACATTGCCGCCGCTATGAACGGGGTTGGTAAAAGCTCCACGAAACTCTGGGACGACACCGATCGATTTTATTACGACGTGCTGAATTTACCGGACGGCCGGCAGATTCAGTTAAAGGTGCGATCGATGGTGGGGCTGACCTCCCTGTTTGCCGCCGCCCTGATTCCCCAAGAGACGATCGATCGATTACCCGACTTCAAACGTCGGGCGACCTGGTTTTTAGAAAATCGGCCCCACCTGATAGAAGATATCGGCTACCTGACCAGTCGGGGTGAAGGAAACCTGCGCGTCTTGTCGCTCCTAAGCCCCGACCGGCTACGCTCCATTCTGAAACGACTATTGGATGAAACCGAATTTTTGAGTCCCTACGGAGTTCGAGCCGTTTCTCGCTACCACGCCGCCAACCCCTTTAGCTTTTGGGTCGAAGGGGAGGAGTACCGGGTAGACTATGAACCCGCCGAATCCACCACGGCTCTATTCGGTGGCAATTCTAACTGGCGCGGCCCCATCTGGTTTCCGGTCAATTACCTGATTATCGAGTCACTTTTGAAGTTCCATGCCTTTTGGGGCGACAACTTCACGGTTGAATGCCCGACCGGCTCCGGACAGATGATGAATCTACAGCAAGTGGCCCGAGAACTCTCCAGGCGATTAATCGCGATTTTTACGCGGGACGCGGCGGGGCGGCGACCCGTTTACGGTGGCACCGAACTATTTCAAACCGATCCGCATTGGCGAGACCTTATCCCATTTTATGAATACTTTCACGGTGATAACGGTGCCGGGATCGGAGCGTCTCACCAAACTGGCTGGACGGGCTTAATCGCTAGGTTGATTCAGCAATAGGAGCGGCAAGCGATGAAACGTCAGAACAATCGTCGTATTCCCCGGTCTCCCCTCGTGGCGGAATGTCTCGGTACAGCCTTACTGCTCTCGATCGGGCTATCTTTGGTCATCGTGATGTTCGGGACGGGGAGCCCGATGGCGGTCCTGATTCCAAACGAGGGAACGAGACGACTGATCACGGGTTTTCTGTTCGGCACGACCGGGGCGGCGATCGCCCTATCATCGATCGGCAAAGAAAGTGGCGCTCACATCAATCCGGTGGTCACGCTCGGATTCTGTCTGATGGGTAAACTGGATGCTCGGATCGGGCTGTTCTACGTGCTGGCTCAGATGCTCGGGGCGATGCTGGGTTCATTGCCGCTCTTAGCTTGGGGGGCGATGGGTCAGAGTGTCGCGTTTGGAGCCACTCTACCCGGCAAAGGCTATACGGTTCAAACAGTATTAATGGGTGAAGTCGTCACCACCCTGGCCTTGATCACGGGATTATGTATTTTTCTGGGATTTCGGAAACTGCGCCCGTTCACCCCGGCAATGTTTCCATTTCTCTACGCTGTCATGGTATACGCGGAGGCTCCAATTTCTGGCACCAGTACGAATCCGGCCCGTAGCTTCGGCCCCGCTGTTATCTCCGGACAATGGCAGGGATGGTGGATCTATTGGTTAGGGCCATTACTGGGAACCCTGATCGCGCTTTTCATCTGCAATTCTCTAGCGGATCGGATCGAGGTGGCAAAGGTCTATCACTTCGAGAGCGATCGGGTCGGTATATTTCGCAGAAAACATCGATAGGGTATTAGTAGAGCTTAACGCTCAGGGTAGATCTGGATCATCACAACTCACAATAACAGTTTGGACATGATACTTATATCACCGCTGAAAAATCGGGCTAAAAATCATTCTTTATGGATGCGATTCGTAACTCTTAAAAATCGAATCGATATCCCATCAAATTTTAGTCATACTCGTGGAAATCCGCTCCAAGTACCTCACTCCGATTCTCCTAAGAAGGGGGCCACCCACTCGCGGGGGAAATCGATCGCGTGAAAACCTTACCATACCTGCCATGAGTAATAGAACTGTCCGGAGACGCTTCTACCCTTTGCTGTTGCTACTGTTTATGTTTTCGGCGGATGCCGCCTCGGCATTCAAGCAGAAGTATCTAATTTTTGTCGGTACTTACACGGGCAAAGGCAGTGATGGGATCTACTCCTATCGCTTTGACCCGGATAGCGGCGAAGCTGTAGGGGCGACAAGGCGGCTGAAAGCCTTGCCCAATAAGGAACACAAGGGTGTAAGATCGAAAAAGATAGGTCGTCATTCTCAACAAACCTATCTTATTGAAAACATAAAAAATATGGGTAGTGCTAAACACGTAATGATAAATCCAAAGAGGAATTATAGTGATGGATAA
>NZ_JBAFSM010000073.1:0-19383 GCF_036688125.1 Pannus brasiliensis CCIBt3594
GGAGTCAGGAGTCAGGAGTCAGGAGTCAGGAGTCAGGAGTCAGGAGTCAGGAGGAAGAATTTTATAAACAAGAGTCGCGAGGAACACCTATTTATCTTATAAAAAACCTGTTTTTGAAGTTTTTAGACTTTCAAAAACGAATTACGCGGGAGGTATATCGTTTCCCGAGGCATAGGGTCGTAGGCAGAAGGTATCCCCCCCGTTGGTCCGGGCCGAGTGGAGTTCTAGACGGGCGATCTCGATCGGGTTCGGGAGAGGGGATTCCGAGGTCGGTACGGTGCCGGTGATCCCCGCGCTCAGGGTGACGCGGCCGGACGGGGAATCGGCGCGGGGGAGATCGAGGTCGGCGATCGCCAGTCGGACGCGTTCGGCGACCCGTAGCGCCCCCGTCAAGTCCGTATCGGGCAGGACGATGACGAATTCCCCCTCGCTATAGCGGGCGACCAGATCCTCGCGCGAGCGAACCCGATCGGCTAACGCCCCGGCGACTTGTTGCAGGCATCGATCGCTCGCGGATGGCCCGTACCGGTCTCGATAGCCTTGCCAATCGTCGATCTCGCACAGGATCAGCGCGATCGGTTTCCCGGCGCGCGCGGCCTCTCGCCAGGCCCGCGGGAAAAAGGTTTCATAGGTCGCTCGATCGGCGATTCCCGCGAGGGGATCGAGGCCGGTCGAGGGTCGGTTCGGGGGAACGGATGGGGTTCGTTCGTTCCGTCGTCGCGCCCGATCGAGACGACCGAGTACCCGTGTCAGCAGTTCCGGCCCGACGATCGGTTTGGGGATCAGATCGTCGGCTCCGGCCGCGAAAACGCTCTCGATCGCTTCTTGTTCGGTGTGCGAGGTGATCGCCAGAACCGGTAGATCCCCGTACTTTTCATCCTGCCGTACCACGCGACACAATTCGATCCCGTTAAACCCCGGCATTTCCACGTCTAACAACAGTAGATCGGGACGGACGCGGGTGAGCGATTCCCAGAATCGGCCCGGATCGGATAGGGGGGTGACTTGAAAACCGCGGGGTTCGAGTAAGTCCGTCACCCGGGTCAGGATGAAGAGATCGTCATCGACGACCATCACGCGAGCGTCCCGCGGCCGGGTTCGGGAGAGTGAATCGAGGATCGCGCGGGAGATTGCCGACAATCCCGCGTTTTTGGGGATAAAGCGATCGCTTCCCAGACGGGCGGCCAGCACCCGATCGGCGAGATCGTCCCGCTCGGATAGAACGAGAACGGGCGCGTCGCCGAGATAGCGTTTCAGCCGTTGCCATCGCGCCGCTCCGTCCGGATCTGCCACGAAACCGAGGTCGAGCAGGGCGAGATCGGGAAGATCGGTGAAAGACCCCTCCGAAGGCAGGTCGGCGATCGAGATCGATTCCAATCCTTCCCGGCTTAACTCGGCCCGCAACGCGCCGACAAAACCGGGGTCGGGATCGAGGATGAAGACGGTAGGCGGGTGAGCGGTGTTCGATAGATTATGTCTTTCGGGGGATGACGTTTTCAAAAGGTTAAAAGATAGCCGGAGAATTTTCTGGAGTTCGATCAATTGTCTGGATAGTCGATCGAGATCGGCTCCGGTTAACGGGGTAGAGCCGGCTAGGGTTTGTTCGATCGCCCGCGCGAGAACCGAACCGCGCTCGGAACCGAAAATTCCCAATCCCCCCGCTAACCGATGGGCTTCCGCTCGGGCCTGCCGGCGGAGGTCGTCATCGAGTTTCCCGGTCTGTAGTGCCTCGATCGCGCGGTCTAACAACGTGACGCGTTCCTCTAGGGATTCCTGAAAGCGATCGGCTAATCGGGCGGTTCCCCGTAGCCATTTTTCCCGTTTTTCCGGGTCTTTCGGTAATCTCGGTTCCGGTTGGGCGCTTCCGGGTTCCGCTTTCAGCCGGTAGCCTAAACCGTAAACCGTCTCGATCGGTTCTTCCGTCATGCCGGCCGCTTTTAATTTCCGCCGTACATCTTTGACGAGATTGGTGACGGTTTTATCGATCGGGGCGGCATCGATCGACCAGAGCCGATCGACGATCGCGTCCCGGCTAAAAAGGCGCTTGGGGTTCCGGAGAAATAGCGCGAGTAGGCTGTATTCCTTGGAGGTTAGGGAAATGATTTTTCCGTCGAGGGTGACGCGCGCGGAAGCCGGATCGAGGTGGAGATTTTTCCAGGCGAATACCGACGCGGGGACGATCGAGCCACCCCGACGGGATAGCGCCCGTATCCGCGCCAGCAATTGCTCCGGATCGGCGGGTTTAATGAGATAATCGTCCGCGCCCGCGTCTAAACCCCGAACGATCGAATCTCCGGAATCGTGTACGGTTAAGAGGGCGATCGGTAGGGTACACCCGCGCGATCGCAACTCCCGACAGACGCGTAGACCGTCGATCCGCGGTAGTTCGACATCGAGTAAGATCAGGTCGTATTGCCACGCGCCGACCAGTTCCAGGGCCGTCGCCCCGTCCCCCGCCCGATCGACGCTATGATGGTGGGCGGTCAAGGTCGTGGCGATCGAGTCTCCCGCGAACGGATCGTCTTCCACTAACAAAATTTTCATCGTGACTTTACTTTACCCGGAAATCGCGCGGGTAATCGGCATTCCCGATCCAAAAGAAGGCGCCAGAGGACTGGCGCGGGACCGATTTCGCGATAAATGCGTACAAAGAATATAGTACGCCCGGAAAATAAGAAACTGGCATGGACGGAGACGAGCGGACATCCGCCCGGAATTCCAACGAGGGGCGATCGAGAAAAAACCCGCCTCCAAAACGCGATAGAAGCGGGTAAAACTTTCCCGAAACTGATTTTTTTACTCCCGGTACAGCGTTAACGTCCCGAGTTCGAGAAGAGCGGATTAACCGGTTCAAGCGAATCGATCGCGCCGATTATTTTTTCCGCTTACCCCACAGGAAAGCGCCGCCCATCACCGCGAGGGCGATCGCCGCGCTCGGTTCGGGGACGGGAGTAGAGCCCGCCGGGGTTAGGGAATAATTGGCGAGAACGAAAGGTTCGATCGAAGTCTCACCATAGTTCAGCCCGCTACCGAAGAGCGGGACTGGAGCGAAAAGATTGGCGGGAATGAAAGCGAAAACGGAACTAAAATTAGCCGAGCTATCACTAGCGATAAAGTCTAGCGACGCGCCGCTCAGGGATAGTACCGCGGGCGGGACGACTGACGAGCTCGAGATAAAGTTACTATAGGTACCGACAAAAGGGAGCGCGGGAGCGGGAGAGCCGTTAAAGGTCAGGTTGCTAATGGCGGTGACGAAGACCGTATCGTTATCCGGTTGGAGAGTCCCGTCTACCGTCGCGGTGATCGTTCCCCCGCTGGAGGTATAGGAGAGGTTAAATAGGGCCGCGCTCGCGGTATCGGACAGGGTAGCGATCGCCCCCGTCGCGAGAGAGAGCGCGAGGGGTAGAGAAAAATTGAATTTAATAGGTGTCATGGTAAATCCTTTCAGATAGTAGATGTACGTTATGTTTGTCCGTCCCGATCCCGTCCGGAGAGCGGAGTGCGCTCGCGCTGTCCACGGTAATCTCGGGAAAATTAACGGGAGAGGGATAATCGATCGATTCCAAAGATCCCCGACCCGAGGAGCCAATCCGCTCGCGTCCGGGACCCGCTCCGGCACCGCGCCGCCCCGATCGAGAAAAGGGAGCGCGACGGTTAAAAACCATCCGGACCGATCGGGAGCGAGAGGGCAAGGGATAGTGTATTAAAAAAAAATAGGGATTTAGCACGGAAAAAGCGGGGAAATTATCGGGATTCGTTCGGGATATAGAGGAAACGATATCGAGACCGAGATAGAAAATGATGTCAACCCGCATCTATCATGAGTGGTATTCTTCCGAAACTCGCCCGAAACTCGCCCGCCCCGATCGTCGCGATCGAACGGCGCGGGATCATCCCTACACGCGCTCGAAAAGTTATGCCCTATCCGTCTATCCGGAAACGTTTCGCCGTCGATCCGGCCGGGATATCCCTGCGCTGGCCGCTGGTAATCCTGTTCGTACTGCAAACGGTGGGCGCGACGGCGTTGGTGGGTTATCTCTCGTACCGGAGCGGGCAGATGGCGATCGAGGATCTGGCCGATCGGCTACTCCAACAAACCTCGGCGCGGGTACACGATCGCCTGGTGAGTTTCTTGACCCCTCCCCAACAGATCGTGGCGGCGAATCGTCTCTCGGTAGAGGTCGGGGCGCTCGATCCGAACGATCGAGAACGGGTTCGGCGGCAATTATGGCAAGAAATGGTCGTCAACCCGAATATACCGGCGAACGCGTTTCTAAGCGCGCGCGGAACCGGCCTCGGATACGGGAGGTTACTCTCGAAAGAAGAGGAGTATTTCGCCCAAAAGTTGACCGGTCGTTCCCTGCCGATCGGAACGCTGTATCTAGAAGATTCCTCCCCGCGGGGGAGGCGACTCTATCTCGTCGATCGGGTGGGGGAACCGACCGAACTTATTTATACATTCAAGGGAGATTTCCGCGATCTCCCTTCGTACCGTCAAGCCCGTTCATCGGGCGAACAGCACTGGACACCTATCTCGATCAACTCGGCCGTGCCGCTTCTACAGGTTATGGCCATCGCGCCCGTTCACGAGGCGACGGGAAAATTTCAAGGGTTTTTCATTGTTAATTATTTATTAGCCAAGTTCAGCGCGTTTTTGCATCAACTCCGTTTCTCCCCCACCGGACAGGTATTTATCCTCGATCGCTCCGGCACCCTGATCGCGACCTCGGTTCTTTCGGAAGCGTCGGGGACGAGAGAGGTGAACGGAAAACCCGCCCGTCTGCCGGCGATCGAGAGCGGCGACGAACGGATGCGGGAAACGGCGAAAGAGTTACTGAGGCGTTTCGGCAGTTTTCGGAACCTCCGGGAAGGGCAACAACTCAAGGTCAGGGTGAACGGGGAAGAACAGTTCGCGCGGGTAACGCTCTATCGCGATCGCTACGGTCTGGACTGGTCGATCGTGACGGTCGTACCCGCCTCCGATTTCATGGCCGAGATCGAGGCCGCGAGGGCGCGAACCGTCGTCTTGTGTGTCCTCACTTTGCTGATAACGCTCGCCCTCGGTCTCTGGCTCGTGCAACGGGTGATCGCTCCCCTACATCGACTGAATGTATCCGCCGGGGAAATCGCGGGAAATCGCTTCGATAACGAGGTCTCGATCGTCGGTTTCGGGGAAGTCCGGCAGTTGTCGATCGCCTTCCGACAGATGGCCGAACAACTGCGATCGTATTTCCAACTGCGAACCGATTACGAGCGGGATCTAGAAAAACAGGTCGCGGAACGAACCGCGGAACTCGCCCGATCGAGAGATCTACGGGAAGCGATTTTCAACGAATCCACCGACGCGATCTTTCTGGTCGAACCTTCCTCGAACCCCAGAATCCTGGATTGCAATCAACGCGCCGTGGAATTGTTCGAGGTAGCCGATAAATCCGAACTGATCGGCATTCCGGGAACGAATTTACAAAAGCGCCCCTACCGCGATTCGGAACTCGCGGACATCGTGAGGGAGTTAGCGGAAAAAGGCTTCTGGAGTCGGGAAATCGAGTACGTCACTCGAAAGGGGCGGGAATTCTGGGGAAATCTCGCCGCCAAACCGATCCGGGTGGCGGGACAGGCGATGCAGTTAGTCCGGCTCACCGATATCAGCGATCGAAGGCGCGCGGAGGAACGACTACGCCGAACCGAGCGATGGCTAGATCAGTACAGCCGTCAATCTCCCGGTAATATTTACACGCTCGCGCTCGAACCGGATGGATCGATTCGGTTCGAGTACGTGTCTTCCGCGATCGAGACGATGCACGAAATCACCCCGACACAAGCTTTAGACGATGCCCGGATCGTTCTCGATCAGATCCATCCGGACGATCGCGACGCGTACTGGCAAGCGGCGAACCGAAGCGCGGAAAATCTGGAACTCTTCTCGCACGAGTGGCGGATCGTCACCCCTTCCGGCAAGGTGAAATGGCTACAGGGCAACTCGCAACCGGAACGCCGCGACAACGGGGCGATCGTCTGGCACGGTGTCATTCAGGACGTGACCGATCGCCATAAACTCGACGAAATGAAAGATGAGTTCGTTGCGGTGGTCAGCCACGAACTCCGTACCCCGTTGGCTTCGATTCGCGGTTCCCTGGGCCTTTTAGAAAGCGGCGCCCTGAACGATCGACCGGAAAAGGTCGATCGGGTGTTACAGATCGCGCGCGAGAATACCGATCGCCTCGCGCGCTTGGTTAACGATATCCTCGATCTACAACGCTTAAAATCCGGTACGGTACCGCTCGTTAAAGAAACCTGTCCGGTGAGCGATCTGATGGGGCAAGCCGTGGAATCGGTGCGGGCGATCGCCGATCTCGCGGGAATTATTCTGCATTGGACTCCTCTAGCCGTTTCCGTCAAAGCGTCCCCCGATTCGATCGCGCGAACCCTCACCAATCTTCTCGGCAACGCGATTAAATTTTCCCCTCCCGATAGTGCGATCGAGTTAAAAGCGGAAGTTAGGAACGGGATGGAGCGCGAGGGGATTTCTAGCTCTTATATTCTCTTCTCGATCGTCGATCGCGGCCGGGGCATTCCCCCGGACAAACTGGAGTTGATTTTCGAGCGATTCCAACAGGTCGATCTCTCGGACTCTTACCAAAAGGGGGGAACCGGTCTAGGACTGGCGATCTGCAAGACGATCGTGGAACAACACGGCGGGAAAATTTGGGTCGAGAGCGTTTTCGGCCGCGGCAGTACCTTTTATTTCACACTTCCAATGGATTAGGCTTCTTACAAAGAGGCAGGAGGCAGGAGGCAGGAGGCACGAAAAAATCGAAAGGGAGGTAATCCCTCCCCCGTTTCGGCCGATAGTAAGACCATGACTACTCTTCGCTGTCGCCTTCTTCTTCCTCTCTAGGATAGACAAAGCTATTCGATCGGCCGGAGAGAACGGATTTTCCTAAAGATAGGGCTTTCTGGGCTTCTCGGGCCGCCTGTTTTCTCCAGTGCGCTCTACGCTGGTCGCGTTTGGCGTTCGAGGTTTTCTTCTTCGGACAAGCCATAGGACTTTACAGTAACGATTTACTCACAACCTTTCCATTGTAGAGGTTTTCGAGGCATTTGGACAGGGAGTGGGGAGATGGGGAAAATGAGGGAGATGGGGAAAGAATTATAAAGATCTATCCTCCTGCCTCCTGCCTCCTGACTCCTGCCTCCTGACTCCTGACTCCTGACTCCTGCCTCCTGCCTCCTGACTCCTGACTCCTGACACCCTATCCCCCCTTCTCTCTTTACAGTCCTCCCGGCGGTCCGGCGGGGAGTTCTAGGGTGGAGTTGAAGACGCTGGCTTGTCGGGCGAGGAAACGTTCTCGAACGACCTCGCGGAAGGCTTGTAGATCGGTTCGCCATTCGTCGAGATACTGTTTGAGGAGGGCGACGCGATCGACCATTTCGGGAAGGTTATAGGTAAAGTTACCGGAGAAGAGGATCGCGGCGATCGATCGCTGATCGGGTAATTGCAGTTTCGCCTCGTTAATTCCCAGGCCGAACTGACAGGTTTCTAATTGATAGAGTAAGTTGATACCGGCCTGTACGGGGGATTTCTCGAATTCCTGCCAGGGGCCGGGCGCGAGGAGGGTTCTGGTAATGTATTCGCGGGCCGCGTCGGGGCCGGCGGGAAAGGGAACGATACTTTTCGGGCTGATGGCGAGGGATTGATATTCCGCGAGCGGCAGTTTATCGATGAACAGGCGGACGATCGAGGGGAGTTGTAGTTCTAGTTTATCGGGAGCGTTCACCATCTCGATAAAGGTGATCGCCCGCGGTTGGGCGACAAGGCTGATGCCGTTTTGAAAACTGACCTGGGAATAATTCGGGTTTAATACCGGTTGCGCGTTGAGTTCCCAATCTTGGGGGACGATTCCCGAATATTTCAAAAAATCCACGGTCAGTAGGGCGGGATTCAGATTTTTCGCGGAGAGGGAGATCGAGAGTTCTTGAATTTCTCGAACCTCGATCGAGGTTCGATCGTTCGGGTTGCTGTTTACGGTTGTTACCATAAGTTTTTTCAAGTTTTCGGTAGATTCGTTAAGAGGGTGATACACGGGAAAGTACCTGGCGTAAACCCCGTTTCAATTGTATCCTTCTCCACAAAATCCCGAAAAATCCTCGATCGATTCGGGGAAGGCAGGAGGCGGGAGGCAGGAGGCGGGAGGCAACCAGAAAGTAGGGGCGCTTCGGTCGAAGCGCCCTCACTCCTAAACACTTTTCCCCTCTTAAAAAAAGAGGTTTCCGAGCGCCTCCGATTGGCGAACTTTTGAATTTACTCTACTTTATTCTCCCTCCGATCGAGTTTTCGGTTTGTAGGTCGAGGTGACGTGAAGTTCTTTTAACTGTTTCGCCTCTACCGTCGAGGGCGCGGAAGTTAGTAAACAACTGGCCTGTTGCGTTTTCGGGAAGGCGATCACGTCGCGGATCGATTCTTCCCCGGCTAACAACATCACCAGTCGATCTAACCCGTAGGCGATGCCCCCGTGGGGAGGGGTTCCGAACTCGAACGCCTCTAATAAAAAGCCGAATTTACTATACGCTTCCTCCATCGATAGACCGATCGTGGCGAAGACTTTTTCCTGGATCTCGCGTTGGTAGATCCGCAGACTTCCCCCGCCGATCTCGATGCCGTTATAGATCATGTCGTAAGCCAGGGCGCGCGCGTTGGCGAGATCGTCGATATCTTCGGGATTGGGGGCGGTAAACGGGTGATGTAGGGCTTCTAGGCGTTTTTCCTCGGCGTTGTACTCGAACATGGGGAAATCCGTCACCCAGAGGAGGTTAATTTTCTCCGGATCGATCAAGCCCAATTGTTCGCCCAACACTAACCGCAGACGGGCGAGGGATTTATTGACCGTGGCGGTATCTCCCGCGCCGAATAGCAGTAAATGTCCGGGTTTCGCGCCGGTTCTCTCGATCAATCGCTGTTTCTGTTCCTCGCTCAAGTTATCTTTGATCGCGCCGATCGTGTCGAACTCGTAATTCTCGCGCACGCGGATATAGGCGATCCCTTTCGCTCCCGCGTCGGTAGCCTCTTTGAACAGATCCCCGCCGGGTTTGATGCGGACGTTGGAAATCGCGTCGTTACCGTTGGGAATGGGTAGAACTTTCACCGTCCCGCCACCGGCGATCGCCCCGGAGAAGACTTTAAACCCGGAATCGGCAAAGATATCGGCGACGCTAACCAGTTCCAGCCCGAAACGGGTATCGGGTCGATCGATCCCGTAGCGTTCCATCGCCTCCGCGTAGGTTAAACGGGGCAGGGGCAGGGGTATATCGATATTTTTGACACTTTTGAAGATACGGGCGATTAAACCCTCATTAAGCTCTAAAATCTCGTTTAACGAGAGAAAGCTCATCTCCATGTCTAATTGCGTGAATTCCGGCTGTCGATCGGCCCGCAGATCCTCGTCGCGGAAGCATCGGGCGATCTGGTAGTAGCGATCCATCCCCGACACCATTAATAATTGTTTGAACAACTGCGGCGACTGGGGTAACGCGTACCACTGGCCGGGGTTGACGCGGGAGGGAACGAGGTAATCGCGCGCGCCCTCGGGGGTCGATCGGGTGAGAATGGGCGTTTCTATCTCGATAAAGTTCTTTTCGTCCTCTAGATAGCGACGCATGGCTTTCACCACCTGATGGCGCAGTTGCAGGTTCTCGCTCATGCGCTCGCGTCGTAAATCGAGATAGCGATATTTTAAACGGACATCTTCGCGGACGGATTCCGACTCGGTGCTGGAAACGGGGAAGGGTAATTGTTTCGTCACCCCGTTGAGGATCTCGATACTGTCCGCGTAGATCTCGATCTCGCCGGTGGGAAGGCGCGGGTTGAGGGATTCCGGGGGACGCTGACTCACTCTTCCCGTTACTTTGATCACGTACTCGCTACGGACGGACTCGGCGGCCGGGTGGGAATCGGGGGTTCGTTGCGGGTCACTGACGATCTGGACAATACCGCTTCGGTCTCTCAAGTCGATAAAAATCACGCCACCGTGATCGCGACGACGATCGACCCAGCCGAACAGTGTAACGGTTTTGTCTATATCGATCGCTCTCAGGTCGCCACAGTAGTGAGTTCGCATGGTCTAACGTTTAGAATGACTGGTATTACAACTTGTAGTATGAATTTTGTCTAGCCTAACAAAATTTCGACGCATTGCCCATTATGCCGTATTCCGGGCGACGCGTTCGATCGATTATTTTATCGCCGGCCGGCCGGGGACGGGGCGAGATACTACACCAAACATCTGCCCGGAATTCAAGAATTGTCGTGTGGTTAGGGAGTCAGGAGTCAGGAGTCAGGAGTCAGGAGTCAGGAGAAAGAATATTATAGCTAAAAATTTTAAGAAGAACCTATTTATTCGGGATAATTCCAGCTTTTAAAGTTTTTAGACCCTCAAAAACACATTGTGCGAGAGAGCTACTTTGCTTGGGTCTTTAGCCGTCTTTGTCGGATAAACCGTTCGGGATCTACAGGGCGTTCGCGATAAGATAGGGAAAATGTTTTCTCGTGTCGATCGAACCAGATGGCAGTCTCGACCTTAACTGGCGATAGTTTTCGGATCACCTTCGCACCTTTATCGTTAGAGGAAGTGTATCGACTCGCGGACGATGGGGCCAACGGCGCGATCGTGCTGATGAGCGGGACGGTACGCGAGCAAACCGATGGAAAACCGGTGATTTATCTCGATTATCAGGCTTACGAACCGATGGCGATCGAGGTATTCAAACAAATCGCCCAGGAAATCCGCCAAAACTGGCCCGACACCAATCGCGTCGTGATCCATCACCGCACCGGCAAGCTAGAGATCGGCGAGATCAGTGTTTTGGTAGCCGTGGGTTGTCCCCATCGCGGCGAGGCTTTCGAGGCTTGCCGGTACGCGATCGATACCCTCAAACACAACGCGCCTATCTGGAAAAAAGAACACTGGGCGGACGGATCGAGCGATTGGGTGAGTATCGGCGCGTGCGAGGAGAAACATTAGATTTTTCAGGGGAATTCAAAAAGATTCACTAAGCTATCGTCTCGGATAACATTTTTTCCCTTAATCCCCGCAAATACTCTACTATCGCGGGAGGAAAGCGTCGTTGTAATTCTCGATCAGGCAAACGCAACAACATAATGTCATTATTTCGATACAAAGCTTGAGTTGTGGGATGATTTTCCCCTAATCTTTCTCTTGCTATTGCGATCGCTTCTATATACAGGAGTTCGGCTTCTTCATACCGACCTTGCGTATCGTAGAGCCTCGCTAGATTATTAAGGGAAATAGCAATACTGGGATGACGATCATCGAGGCAATCTATTTCGTGGCTTAAAGCTTCTAAATATAGAGATTCTGAGTCTTGATAGTGTCCTTGAGAACGGTATAGTCCTGCTAGATTCTTCATGGAATTAACAACGTGGGGATGATTGTCGCTGAGTAGACGTTTTCTGATATCTAAAGCTTCTACAAACAAGGATTGTGCTTCTTCGTCCCGTCCTTTGGAATAATAGAGCGAGCCTAGATTATCGAGGAAAACAGCAACGCCAAGGTGATAATCACCAAGACTCTGTTTTCCGATAGATATAGCTTCTAAAAATAGTGGTTCTGCTTCTTCGTATTGCTTTTGATACGAGTAAGATAAACCTAGATTATTGAGAGAAGTAGCGACACGGGGATGCTCGTTGTCGAGAATACGTTTTTCGATGCTTAAAGCTTGTAAAAATAAGGGTTTTGCTTCTTCATATCGCCCTTGAGAAAGGTAAAGTAAACCTAGATTATCCAAGGATATTGCGATTAAGAAAGCACCCGCATCGCCATCAAGAACACGTTTTCTGATTTCTAGGGCTTCTAATAACAGGGGTTCCGCTTCTTCGTACCGTGCTTGAAAATTGTAGAGCGATCCTAGATTATTAAGGGATGTTGCGACATCGGGATGATCGTTGCCGAGAACACGTTTTCTGATTTCTAGGGATTCTAAGAACAGAGGTTCTGCTTCTTTGTACCGCCCTTGTAAACGGTAGAGTAAGCCTAGATTATTGAGGGATGTGGCGATATGAGGGTGATCGTTTTCGAGGCGTTGCCGAGTAAGAGTAAGACATTTTTCTACATAGGGTTCAGCCTCTGTAAACATTCCCTGCTCTTTATAAATGTTACCTAAACCAGTAAACGCAAAATACAAACTCTCCGATTCTAGATCGTCATGTAATTCTTGAACCAAAATTTTAAGATGAGGAATGGCAAGATTAAAAGTGATAAAATCCTCTAAAGTTAGTGAATCGGGAATATTTTTAGCGACGATTACCATTGCATTGCAAAAGGCTTGTTTAGCCTTGTCCGCTATTTCGGATTCTTCTAATTTATCCCGTAAATAGAGACGGATGAGCGTGTGTAGTTCGTACCATCCCTCTCCTAACGCTTTCACCAGATTGAGATGAACGAGGCTATCGGTTAACCATTCCTCGATGTTGTCTGCGTCCTCATCGGGGAATAGCGCATCAATTACAGACTTGGGAAAAGGAGCGAGGGCGAATAAGCTAAGAGATAAGGCTAATTTCTGCGCTTCGGTTTCATTTTCTAATTCCTGCCAACTTAGGTCAAAAGCCGCTTTCACTCCCCTTTTTGCCGTCATTTCTTGATCGAATTTAGGATTTTTGACCAAGCTTTTATCTTCTAGACCGTTCTCGACTAATTTCTCCCGTATTTTTGCGAGTGTCCATTCTCCCCGTCGTCTCAGTAGTCGCGCTACCAATTCTAAAGCTAGGGGCAAATATCCCAAATCGAGACATAATGCCTTCGCTTGTTCGATTTGCCCATCAATTCTACCATCGCTCACGTAGGAACGCAGTAAAGCGAGAGAAGCCGTTTTCGTTAACTCCTTCACGGGAACCATTTCCACCGTTGCCGATAAATTATCGGGTCGAGTAGTAATCAGCACCTTAAAACGTTTTTCTTCCTTGGGTGGTAAATAGTCTTTAATTTGCCCGTAATCTCGTACATCATCGAAAATAATTAGCGCGTCACCCGCTACCCAATTTTGCCAACAATAACGCACCCGTTCCGCTAGAGTTCCCTCGTCCGGTAAGGTTAACTGGAGATCTCGCCGCGCGTAACTTAAAATCTGTTCTCCCGGTTCACTTTCCGCCACATTTAACCAACAGATGCCGCCATGATAGGTTTCCTTCTTCCATTCCCGCCATCCGTACCGTAACGCCAATTCTGTCTTCCCGATACCTCCCATCCCCGTGATCATCACCCGTCCTGACCGTTGAAATCCCTCATCCAACCGTGTCAAATCGTCATCGCGACCGACAAACTCGGCGATGCCACTTTCAGGTAAATTGTGCGGGTTTTGTTTAACCTGACCCGAATCAGGCGGCTTTATTCATTTTCCAAGCAAACGCTGTAACGATCGCCAAGTTTTATAAATCACTCCTTCCGTATCCATCTCCAACTCATAGGAAGCCAGCATCGGAATCAAAGGGACGACCAATTTCAGCTTTGCCGAGGCTACTTGGTTTAAATCATCTAATTTTGTATTAATTTCGTTCAATAAGGCGATTAATTCTGGCTTATAATCCTCGGATGGACGATTGTCTAAAGATTTTACCGCTTTTTGAATCCTATCCAACTCCGATCGAGCTTCCGTTTCAGGAATCACAACCGCCTCTAGGGGATAAATTTCCCAGTATTCCCGCTCGTATTCTAGGATTTTTGGGAGAATATCCTCTTCGATCTCTTGTTGCAGTTGAAATCGTACACTCGGATCGGACTTGATTATCAGTTGTCTTTCAAACTCTCCCAATTTCTTGTAAGAAATTTGCAAGTTCTTTTCTAAATCGGCTAGTCGTTGGTCATTATTCATCGATAGTGAGGGCTTCCGAGTCTATATCCCCCATTATAGTAAACATCCATCTAAAGATAGGTTCTTCCCTTCGCTCTCGATCGCCCATTTTGAAAAAAGTCCCGGTGTCCGATCCAAACCGTGTCGCGACCGAGATAGAGGCAGTCGATCATCAGAACATTGGCGAAATGAATTGATTCCACAAAAAAGGGGCGGAGATACCGCCCTAAACTCATCTATAATTTTGCTATCTAATAATTACTCGATCACCCAGGGTTTCGCCACGGGTTCCCAGCTAACTAATTCTTCGTCGGTAAACCAGAGACGAACTTCGGTTTGAGCGGTTTCTAGCGCGTCCGAACCGTGAATTAAATTGCGTCCCACGTTAATGCCGAAATCGCCGCGGATGGTTCCGGGTTCCGCGCTGAGAGGATTGGTCGCGCCGATAATTTTTCTAGCCGAAGCGACTACCCCGTCGCCTTCCCACACCATCGCGACCACGGGCGAGGAGGTGATAAATTCTACGAGAGAGGGGAAAAAGGGTCTTTCTTTGTGAACCGCGTAGTGTTTTTCGGCGAGTTCGCGGGAAACTTGCACCAATTTCAGGCCGACGAGGGTAAATCCCTTGGCTTCAAAGCGTCCGATAATTTCTCCGACAAGGTTGCGTTGCACGCCGTCGGGCTTGATCATGAGAAAAGTGCGTTCCATTCTGGCCTCCGAGGTTTAGTAACAATTTGTCACAAAACCCAGCGTACCCCGGAACGGTACTCGCGCTTCAGAGGATTTTCGAGAGGAACTGTCGGGTTCGATCGACCTGTGGATTCGTGAAAAATTCGGAGGGAGGGGCGATTTCGAGGATAATTCCCCCGTCCATGAAGACGACTCGATCGGCCACCTCCCGCGCGAATCCGACCTCGTGGGTGACACAAACCATCGTCATCCCCGATCGCGCGAGGGTTTTCATCGTTTCCAGTACCTCGCGCACCATTTCCGGATCGAGGGCCGAGGTGGGTTCGTCGAAGAGCATGATTTTCGGTTGCATGGCTAACGCGCGGGCGATCGCTACCCTCTGTTGTTGTCCCCCGGATAGCTGGTTGGGGTATTTTTCGGCTTGTTCGAGAATGCCGACTTTTTCGAGGAGTTGTCGGGCGATTTCCTCGGCTTTGGCTTTTTTCCAGCGTCGCGCCCAGATCGGCCCGATCGTCACGTTGTCGAGTACGGTGAGGTGGGGGAACAGGTTAAACTGTTGGAAGACCATCCCCACTTCCTGACGGATGGTTTCGATATTTTTGAGGTTATGGGAGACGGTGATCCCGTCGATGATGATGCGGCCTTTCTGATAGGATTCGAGTCCGTTGAAGGTGCGGATAAAGGTGGATTTTCCCGATCCGGACGGCCCCATGATGACGACGACTTCCTGTTTATTGACGGTTAGATTCGCGCCGCGCAGGACGTGAAAGCGGTTATCGTACCATTTTTCGACGTTTTCGGCGATGATTATGGGTTCGGGGTTCGGAGAGTTCACGGCGATCGACGAAGGATAGTTCGTTTTATCGATTATATAGCATTCAGCTTTCAGCCCCCTCGGTTGTTTGGTTTCACCTCGTTCCACGCGACCTACGCGAAAACTACTAACTCCTCGATTAAATGTTGGCGATCGATGCGATCGAACTGGCGATCTTTCAATAACTCGACGGTCGCGGTTAACCAGCGATCGAATTCGGTTTCGTAGAGCGATTCAAGGTCTAGGGTATCGGGTATCATAGGAAGATCGCTTGTCGTTTTTTTCTGTCTCTAGATTCTATTATGTCCGATCCTCTCGCGCCCTGGCGATCGATTTTGTCCCGTTCCTTACATCTAAATCGTTCTCTGCCGAACGCGCGTTACTTTCAACTCGCCACGCTGACGTTAGACGGGAAACCCGCCAATCGAACGGTAGTTTTTCGCGGTTTTCGGGAGAATACGAATCAATTACAAATTATCACCGATGCTCGCAGTGAAAAAATTTCCCAGATTCACGCGAGCGAATGGGGCGAGATTTGTTGGTATTTCCCGAATACTAGGGAGCAGTTCCGGTTATCGGGATCGATCGAGATTATTTCGGCGAAAGATACGGATAGCGAGAATCGGAAAGCGCGCGATCGAGTTTGGCGGGAATTATCGGATTCGGCTAGAATACAATTCGCGTGGCCATGTCCCAAACGACCGCGGGACGGAAATCCGGAAGCGTTTACCCCCGCACAGCCTAGCGATACGGAACCGCTAGAAAATTTCTGTTTGTTGTTATTTAATCCGGTAAGCGTGGATCATTTGCAATTGAAAGGGAATCCACAGGATCGCGTTATTTATACGCAAAATGATGTCGGAGAATGGTGCGTCGAATCCGTGAATCCTTAACCGGCTGTTTCACACGAAATATACAGGCAATGATCGGTGAGTTTATGAGCCGTTTGAATATCTTGTTCTAGATCTATTGCATCATAAAGTAAATCAGCCCCTTTTTCTTTTAGAAATTTTTCGACCTCGTAAAAGGAAGTGAAATTTAAAAGTTCTCTCACTTGTCCTCTAGTTAATACGCCATTACGATAACCTTCCACCGCTAAAGACTCCAGCGCGCGACGGGAGAGATCGCCCCATTGGGTTTGTAGAGAGTTGCCGATGTCTTCGGGAATATCGATCGAGATTTTCATGACCTGTTTTCCGGTGTCCACTCGATTCTATTGTATCGATCGAGCGAGGTTCCGTCTCATTTTTACGAGAATCCCGCGATCGATCTCGATTTCTCGTTTATTATAGGAATAGCAGAACTCGATCGAACGGAAAGAAAGTCTATGAGAGAAGTGTTTATTTCCTACGCGTGGAAGGGAGAGAGCGAGGAGATCGCGAATGGTTTAGAGAGAGCGTTTCAGAGCGCGGGTATCCGGTTGGTTCGCGATAAAACCGATTTGGGATACCGGGGATTGATTAAACAGTTCATGCAGGAAATCGGCCGCGGAAAATGCGTGATCGCGATCATTAGCGATAAGTATCTCAGGTCGAAAAATTGTATGTACGAATTGTTGGAAATCTCGAAAAATGGGGATTTCCTCGATCGCATTTTTCCCGTCGTCCTCGATGACGTGCGGATCTACGATGCCATCGATCGCCTGGAATATATTAAATATTGGGACGGTAAGATCGCGACGTTAAAGGAAGCGATAAAAGAGGTCGATCCGATTAATTTACAGGGAATTACGGAGGAAATTAACCTTTTTGTCGAGATTCGTAACCGGATCGCGGGATTGGTGGATATTCTCCAAGGCATGAATAATCTGACCGCGGAGATTCACCGCGATAGTAATTTCGAGGAGGTGGTGAGTTCGATCGCCCGACAGCTAGAGGAGGATGGTAATTTGTCAAGCGAAAGTAATAAAACTTCACCGAATACGAACATCGGCATCTACGCGCCAAACGTGCGGGGGAGTAATTTGATTAGCGGTGAGAATATTTCGGGGAATACGTTCATCGGGACGCAGAATAACTATAATTCGGGGCAAAGTTCGGGAAATTCGGGAGCGATCGAGATCTGGCGACAGAAGTTAGGCTATCTGCAACAACAGGAAGCGATCGCGTCGAATCCCGCGGTAAAATTTGAACTAAGCCAGCAGATCGCGGAGTGCTTGCGTAAAATTCAAGAATTAGGCGGTTAAGCGCGATGAACGGGGAACCGGGGAAAAATATCGATATTTACGCTCCGAACGCGTCGGGGAGTAATTTGATTCGCGCGGAGAAGATTTCCGACAGTACCTTTATCGGTCAGATAATCAACCAGGCACAGCCACCGAATCCGCCGACGGGAATTCCCAGTAATCTCCCTTATCGGGGAAAACCGCCGGAAAAGTTCTTCGGACGGGAAGAAAGGCTAAAAGAGATCGATAACGCTCTCAAAGAAGACCACGCGCTGGCGATTTGCGCGGTCGCGGGGATGGGTGGCATCGGGAAGACGGAATTGGCGGTACAGTACGCGATCCGCTCTCAAGAGGAGTATCCCGCGGGTTTGTGTTGGCTTTCCGGTCGGGTGAGCGATTTAGGCTTTCAAATCGTCAATTTCGCTTTAACAAAACTCGGTTTAGTGATTCCCGATTATATTCAACTGCCCGAACAACAGCTTGAATACTGTTGGAATCATTGGCGCGAGGGGGACGCGTTGATCGTTTACGATGACGTGGTGGATTATCGCGCGCTCGTCTATCCGATATTGCCTCCAGGTAATCAAGCGCGGTTCAAAGTCCTGATGACGAGTCGCGAGAAACCGGGGGAAAATTACCGAAAAATCGACCTAGAGGTATTGGATGAGGATTCGGCTCTGGATTTGTTGCGATCGCTAGTCGGCAGTGAACGCGTCACCGCGGAATGGGAAGGAGCGAAAGCGTTGTGCGAGTGGTTGGGATATCTGCCGTTGGGGTTGGAGTTGGTGGGACGCTATTTAGCCAAAGATCGAACCCGAACGATTGAAACAGTACAGAAACGGTTAAATAGTAAGCGTTTACAGGCGAAAGCGTTGATTCCCGACGGTAAGGGGGATAGTATCGCCCGATTAGGGGTCGCGGCCGCGTTCGAGTTGTCGTGGGAGGAACTACCGCGGGACGCGAGGGAGTTAGCCTGTCGCTTGAGTCTGTTCGCCCCCGCGCCGATTCCGTGGGTATTGGTCGAGAATTGCGCGCTCGCGGACGCGGAAGATCGGGATGAGGCGGCGGAAGAGTTAGAGGAACTGCGAAACGGGCAGTTAATCGACAGAAGTTTGCTAGAAATCAACGAGGAGAATCATTATCGCTTACATCCCCTGATCCGGGAGTTTTTTATCGCCAAGCAAGGGGAAAGCGAGAATATCGACGATTATAAGCGCGATCTCTGTCGGGTGATGGCGAAGGAAGCCGAAAAGATCCCGGGAACGGTGACAGTACCGATAATGAGAGCTATCACCGTAATAATTCCCCATCTGGAGGAAGTCGGCGAAAAGTTGACCGATTGGCTAGAAGATGAGGATTTAATCTGGCCCTGTTTCACATTAGCCAGCATTTACGAGGCGCGGAATCAATTCGACACGGTGGAGAAATGGTATCGAAAATCCCTCGATGTCGCGAAACAGCGTTTCGGAGAGGAGCATCCCGCTGTCGCCACTAGCCTGAATAATCTGGCGTATTTGTACCGGGAAACCGGGCGGTACGGGGAGGCGGAACCCCTCTACCGACAGGCTCTGGAGATGAGGAAACGACTGTTGGGAGAGGAGCATCCCGATGTCGCCACTAGCCTGAACAATCTGGCGTATTTGTACCGGGAAACCGGGCGGTACGGGGAGGCGGACCCCCTTCTCCGACAGGCTCTGGAGATGAGGAAACGACTGTTGGGAGAGGAGCATCTCGATGTCGCCATGAGCCTGAACAATTTGGCGGAATTGTACCGGGAAACCGGGCGGTACGGGGAGGCGGAACCCCTCTACCGACAGGCTCTGGAGATGGGGAAACGACTGTTGGGAGAGGAGCA
>NZ_JBAFSM010000074.1:0-19359 GCF_036688125.1 Pannus brasiliensis CCIBt3594
AGGAGGCAGGAGGCAGGAGGCAGGAGGCAGGAGGCAGGAGGCAGGAGGCAGGAGAATAATTATCTTTATAATCTTCCCCATCTCCCCATCCCTTTAAATTCTAGAGGAATTACAACAAATTTACTCGCCGGATTCTAAGCGTCTTTGCCATTCTTCATCGATTTTATCCGATCGCTCGATTTCCTGTTCGAGATATTCTTTGTCCGTCGAGTAGGTGATGTCTTCTTCGGTAATCACTTTCCGAGAGGCGAATTGACGGGCGTAGAGCAGTTTTTCTTTGATCTGTGGGTTATCGAGGGTTAGAATAGAAGCCCGTTCCTGTCGGATTTGGTTACGTCGATCGACCCGCCCGTTACGCCATCGGAGAAAGAAATAGCGGATAAACGGAATGCCGAGGAAAGAGACGGCGTACACCAATAAAAACCAATAGATTCCCGTGACGAACCCCCCGAAGGAACCGAGTAAGGCGATACTACCACTTCGGAGAAAATAGCCCACTACTAGCGCGAGAATGATGTTCGCCCCTCCTAAACCGATCGCTAGAAGAATTTGCCCGCTACCCGCCTCGCTAAATTTCCAGCTTCTCTCGCGGAGATAGGAGGAAACGGCTTGCATTTTTCGCGTTTTCGTGGTGGCTTGTAAATCGGGAAAGTGATAGATAATATCCCCTCGATCGGATACTCTCGGATAGCCGTTAAAACGGGAGAGAACGGGTATAATATAATCTTCGGTTTCCTCGTTCGACGGGGTGATATTATCGAGATAGGGGGCTAATTGTTGGGCGATAACGGCTCCATTCTGGTTTTGAATGACCGTACCGATCGAGCGCCAGCGTTTTTCCTCCAGATTAAAATTCGGATCGCCATCGCCGAAGAGAAAAGAAAAAACCGACTCTAAAAAGTTCATTTTCTTTTCGACGGGTTGCTCCGTTTTTTTCTCGATTTCCCGTCGCTCGTAATAGGTATTGTTGTAATAATCTGGCGTGAAAAACCAGAAGAAATCGAAAGTGGGAAACGAAAAATTGAAATCGCCTCCCGAATCGCCACCACCCCCGCCACCCCCGCCGCCATCGGAATCCCCGGCTCGCAGGATCGTGAGGATTAGAACGGCTACCACCGCTAGAAATAGAATAGCGATCGAGAGGATTAAAACGATCCCGAACGAGATCCGGACGAGATAAAAAATGATTTTCCAGATCTTACCGAGCCATTCTTTGACTTTTAATTTCCAGTATTTATTCGTTAAAATCGAGCGAAAATTTTTCGGGAATAGATAGACGATCTCCCCGGTGTCGGCTACCTGTAAATGTCCTTCCACGTCTGACGCGAGCGCTAGTAAGCCCTGTCTAGCGGTCTCGACCTGTAGCCCCGCGTTCGCGGCCACGTCCCCCGCGGTGACTCGATAGCCTAACCGTTCGATCGATTGCAGTAGGGCAGGGTTAAAAGTCATCGACGATCGCTCTCCCGAAACGCTCCTTTCTTTATTCCAGTGTAAATTCGATTTTTCCTTTCTGACGACGCTTCCCGCGCGACGATGGACTCGATCGATTTACTGACAACGGCCGACTTTCCACCAATACATCCCCCCGTAAATCCCCCCTACGGCGATCGGGACGATCGACACGACGATCGCCCGAGAAATATCGAGATAGCCGAAGATACGATGGGTCGTTACCAGAGAAACCGAGGAAATCGCGCCGATCGAGTCGAGATAGATCGGTGCTGTCCCGCCGTTGGTGGGATAGGTAAGACGGACGTAGGCGAAAAAGTCCTCTTTTCCCCGATTCGGTCGATCGAGATCGATTCCCTTGCGCGCGGGGGTAACTTGACCGACGGACTCCCAAGAGCGACGATCCTTGCTAATTTCCACCGATAGAGCGGTATTTTCGCGACCCTGGCAGAAAATCCACAGATCCGGTCGGGAATCGCCCCCCGCGGTCAGTAAATTATCCAGAAAGCGAACCGTGATCCGATCGCCGGGTTCGAGGGTAGTATCGTTCGGGCGAAAGTCGAGGAAAGATAGCGGACTCGACCTTCTAGAGTTGGGGATGCCCAAAACGGCGACGGGATCTCGAACCCTCGTTCCCGGCTCGACAACGATCTCGTCGGCGAAAGATCTCGATCGATCCGGAAAGTATACCCCGTCGAACATCGAGGTTTGTCGGAAGGTTTCCAGCGCGATCCCGACGGGTAGGAGAGAGAGTAACGCGATAAACAGAACTAAAGTCGCTTTTCGAGCGAAGAATCGGGCATAATACATCGGTTTCGAGCGAAGGTGGTGTATTACCCTTTCCCATCGTCGATCTTCTCGCGGTCGGTGAAGGGGGTTAGCGAGGGGCAAACTCACCCGGAAACAACTGCCCTTTCCTTCCTGACTGGTAACGTGAATCTGTCCCCCGTGTTGGTGAACGATCGCGCGGACGATCGCCAATCCTAACCCCGTCCCCCCCTCGCGATAGGCGCGCGCGCGATCGGCCCGCCAGAATCGATCGAACACCCGCGATAGATGTTCCGACGCGATGCCGATACCCGTATCCTCCACCGTGACGACCGCGGATTGATTTTCCCGAAACACCCGTAAGCGAACCCGACCACCGCTCGGCGTGTACTGAATCGCGTTTTCTAACAGATTCCCGAATAATCGGCTAAATTGGCTCGAATTTCCCCACGGACAAACTTCGGCGAGACAGGAATACTCCAGACGAATTTTTTTCTCGCTCGCGACCGGTTCTAGCCACTCGATCGCGTCCTCTAAGAGATTCGGTAGGTTCACTCTCCGCCATTCCTCGCTCGGCGCTTCTTTGGCTCCATCCATACGGGCGAGAAATAGCAGATCTCGCGTTAATTCGGTCATTTGTTCGGTCGCGCTGGCGATAGCGTTTAATTTTTTTAAATCTTTGGGTTGGAAGCGTTCGGGATGACTTCGCATCACATCGATCGAGGTTCGCATGACCGTCAGGGGATTCCGTAGTTCGTGGGAAGCGTCCGCGGTAAATTGTTTTAACTGCTGGAAACTGCGGGCCACCGGTTCGAGGGCTTTTTTTGTTAACCAGAGTCCGCTGACACCGACCACCCCGAAAGCGAGGACGATACTGACGATCAAGTGACCGAGAAACTGTTTCTGTAGCTCCTGTACTTTTTCGGTCGTTTCCCCGGCGCGCACGAAACCCAGGAGGGGAGGACGGGAGAGATCGCCCCGATCGAGGGAAACGATCAGGGTAAACGTGCGAATCCGATAGCGATCGAGGGCGGGTTTACCCTGTAGGGTGCGGAATCCTCCCGACGGAACCGGAGAAAACCCCAATTTCAGCTTATTTCCCCGCGAGGCGAGTAATTTTCCCTCTCGATCGAACCATTCCAAACTCTGCCTTTCTGGATCGAAAAACTCCTGCCAGGGAAATTCCCCGTCTCGATCGGGCGCGATCTCGTCTCCGCTTTGAACGCGGGCGAAAGAGGGAGCGGCCAGACGCGCGAGGGTTTCTAAATTGGTATCGAGTTGATGGTAGTAAATACCGTTGCTAAATAACCCGTACAGGGCGATACTGAAGAGAATCAGGATCGCGCCCATGATGAGCGAGTAATAGGTTAAAAGGCGAACGCGAGAATTTTGAAGCATTCAACAGATCCGGCGAACTGGAGAGCGAAGATCGCGATTCGATCGTCCGGAGAAAAGGATAGAGGGAAATTGTTCTAAAAAGCGATTACCGGGAGAGGTAGGAGTCAGGGGGCAGGAGGCAGGAGGCAGGAGTCAGGAGTCAGGAGGCAGGAGGGTGGGGAGTAGGGAGTAACTTTCTCGAAACTCTCGATTCTTTCCCGAAATTATCTCCTTTTTAGCTTGATTTCCCACTCCGAACTCCGAACTCCGAACTCCCCATCACCCCATCACCCCATCACCCCATCTCCGTCATGGCTCGTCCGGACGCGCGAGGCCGATTTCGGTGAGCGCGGAGAGATTGCCGGGGCGATTTTCTCCCCATTTAATCAATTGTTGTAAAACGGCGACCGGGATGGCCGAGCGACGGGCCGCGTTCTCGATGTCTTCCCCCTGTCGCAGGAGACGGATCGCGGTCTGAACCCGACGGTAGCCGGTCGTCCCGTAGGTAAGATGGCCTTTTCGATCGGCGATCAGCAATCCGATCGCGATATCGTTGGCGTAACCGGTCAAGCGTTTTTTATCGCTATCGTACTCGCCCGTCTCGATCGGGAAAATCTCCGGTAACTCTAGGGAATACGGGTTCGGCAGGGCGGCGATCGAATCGGCCGCGTCGTTCGCTCTCCCGTCCTCGGGTTCGGGACGGTTGGAGATGACATCGGGCGATCGATGGGGAACGGGATCGATCGGCGGTAGAAGCGCGATTCCCCGTTCTTCGAGGCGATTTTCGGCAATTATCGGGCGCTCGTTCGGAATTACGGGGGCTTCCGTTCGATGATTCCGATCGACGGGGGCGAGGTCGGGACGGACGGGCGCGCTCGGTCGAAGACGCTCGTTCGCGAGCAGGGGAAAGAGGGAGACGATCACCGGGGAGAGATAGGGGGCCGTCGCGCGATTATCCGGGTGTCGGGGGTTGTCGAGAGTTAGCGGGGAACTTCCCGGCGATCGGGACAGTAAATCCTGGACGGTTTGCCGGGTTCTCGCTAATTCTTGCCGGAGTCGTTTCATCTCTCCTTCCAGTTGTGCCGCGCGTTCGGCGGCCTGTCGTTCGCCGGTCGCGGCGATCGTTTTTTTTCCGGGTTCCCGAACCGATCCCCGATAGGTGAGAGGCGCGTGGGTGGGGGTCGAACGGCTGTCGGCGATCGTGGCTTGGTGTTCCCGAATGATCGCGAAGGAAACCAGGGCGATAATCGCCGTGAGAGCGTTGATCTTGACGAGGGTTTGAATTACACCGTGGAGAGGTTTCATGTTGGCCATCATTACCTACTACGCTTCGTGTTCGCGCGCCGAAGGTGGGATGGGTCGTGGAGAGGTAGGCGGCAACCACCATCGGGATCGCGGGGGGATAACGGTTTCTCGCGCGGGGAATGACGGAACGTGAGGGGTGTCATCCCGATCGATCGACCGGCTATCGCGATAGTTTTATTCGTGTATATTTTATCCCGATCCCGATCGGTATAAATACAGAAATTGCTAAAAATTATCCGTTCGATCGAGGTTACGAAATGTTAAAATCGACTTATTAGATGCTCGAAACGCATGGACATCGGGCGAATGTAGCCGAATATACGAATTTTTCGGGTAGTCACCATAGAGTAAAGATCGAGATCGATCGAGCGGGGTAAGAATTTTGTCAACAACAGCGATAGAGCGATCGGGAAATTTCGGGAAAGTGTATCTGGTGGGCGCGGGCCCCGGCGATCCCGGACTCCTCACCCTCAAAGCCAAGGTTTTACTAGAGAACGCGGATGTGGTCGTGTATGACGCGCTGGTGAGTCCACCGATTCTGGCCATGATCAACCCGAACGCGGAACAAATCCACGGGGGGAAGCGTCGCGGTCGTCATTCCCTCGGACAGGAAGAAATTAGCGCGCTGTTAATCGAGAAAGCGAGGACGAACGCGGTCATCGTCCGTCTTAAAGGGGGCGATCCCTTCGTTTTCGGTCGCGGGGGCGAGGAAATGGAGGCGTTACTGCAAGCCGGGGTTAGCGTGGAGATCGTGCCGGGGATCACGTCCGGGATCGCGGTTCCCGCGTATGCCGGAATTCCCCTCACCCATCGCGATTACAGTTCCTCGGTAACGTTCGTCACCGGCCACGAGATGGCGGGAAAATACCGCCCTAACGTACAATGGTCGGCGATCGCCCGCGCCTCGGAAACGATCGTAGTCTACATGGGGGTTCATAATCTCCCGCACATTATCGGGGAGTTACTCGCGGCCGGCAAAAGTCCGGAAACCCCGATCGCGTTAATCCGTTGGGGAACCACCCCGCGACAGGAAGAGTTAATCGGTACGCTGGATTCGATCGTCCGTCAGATCGAGGAAACCGGTTTTGAAGCGCCGGCGATCGCGGTGATCGGTGAGGTGGTGAATTTACACGGTTTATTACAGTTCGGACGACCGATCGATTTGCAATAGGCGGTCTTGAGTTGGAAAGCGGGGGAAGGGATTTTTTCCCGCTCGATCGTTTTCTAAACCCGCGCGCGGAATGGAAAATTTCTCGTGGAGTTTTATTCTTAATCGTGTCGTGTTTCTTTGTTTTCGATTAGATTCGAGAGCGTTTTAATCGCTTTCGGGATTGGTATATTCACAAAAGATATTGAGTCCCACTTTCAGGATGTAGAGAACGATAATCGTGGCGATCGCCGGATCGATCGGTACGGCACTTACCCCGACTAAATAAATAATCGCGCCCGTTAATAAGGACGCGCTTCCGGGGTTTTTATTGTAGTCGAGAATTTTGGAGCGGAAGCCTTCATCGCCGCAGATTTCTTGTCGTAATACTTTGAGCGTGACTTCCCAAAACGATTTTTGTTTGTCCCCGTAAGATAGGGTTTCATTGCGCTCCGTCCAGAGTCGATCGAAGCTCGTCGCGAATTCCCCGTTATTCCTTTCTAACACGGTTAAGGCTTCCCGCGCGGGTTCGTAATTTTCGAGGATTTGGCGAGTTCGATCGAGTTCCGCCGGTGTGAGTTGTAAGTTAGGTTGATTCATGGTAGGAATTGTGGTTAACTTAAACACCAATTCAAAATTAATCCCTGTCTTTTTGTTCAAGAATATCTAACGCCTGACGAGCCGTTATGATAGGAATATTTTCAACTTGACTCAGTTGTAGTAAATCTACTTTATCACCAGTAATAATATAATCCGCACCGCCAGCGATCGCCGTTGCTAGAATTACATTATCATCGAGATCTGGTGAATAAGAAATACTAGGGATAGAGGTGACACAGTTAGCGTATATCGCTATCCCCGTTAACATGATTCTAGCTTCTTCGGGAGTAAAATAACGTTGTAGTTTCGGGTAAGCCATTACTCGCCGTAATTCCTGAAGTTGTTCTGGCGAGGTTACTAGCTCGAACTGACGATCGCGCCACGCTTGATAAAGTAAATAGGGCGGTGTGTTTTTGCGTAACAGAAATGTTAGTATCAAGGACGAGACGTAACACGGGTTTCTCGGATAGCCTCCTGAATAGATTCTTCGATTTCTTCCTCGGGATAGCGCGTGTTCCGTTCTTGAACCGAGGAGACGGTTTCTTCAAAGTTTAATTTTTGTTTGACCGCTTCTTCGACGTATCGCGATAGGTCGCCATCTTGTCCTAACAAATCCCGCAAACGTCGATCGGTTTCCGATGATACCGTTAATGACCAGAGTACCATGATTGTCCTCCTTGCACTCGTAAACCCATTAATATTATACCTCGTGGACGGTTAAAAGTTTCTCTTGTCAACGCGGAAAGAGGTCTAATCGAGTTTCCGATTTGCCTCCGCTTTTTTCACGATTTCTTGCATAACTTCATCGATTTCGCCAGCCATTCCCGCAAAATCCATAAAATTTTGTCGGGAGTGTTTCGGTGTACCGTACAGATAATGATCGTGTTGTTCCGCGCCATCGGTCGGCAAGGTTTCTAGGATTTCGGGGGGAATGTCGCGGGTGAGTTCGGCGGCAACTTCCCAAATGGGTTTATAATCGCTGGGGATTTGGCGGCGCTGTTTGGTAAAAAGAATAAAGTCTAGAAATTCTTCTAGAAGAATCGGGGAAGAGTCTTCAATTTCTTGGAGGATACGTTCTTTGAGGTTCATGATAGCTCTCCTAAAATAAGGCTGATTGCTAGAATAACCGCGTGGCTGAATCGTGGGATGGGCAACTGGCTACAACAATTTACATCAATCCTCCCCCATAATCAAATCCCGAATTTCTCCCGCGAACTCTTGTCCCGTCACCTCCCGCCATAGCGCCGAGCATTGGCTCTCTCCTATCGCCTGAACGACCGCTTTAAAGGATTGGATATAGTTACCTACCCACGCTCGATGATACTCTAAATCAACGCTCAATCCAGTTAAATAAACCCGCATCGCTTCCGGGTATTGTCCTCGGGCGGTTAAGGTATCTCCTAAAGTCCAATACGTCCCTGGAAATTTATACCAATCTTCTTTCTGTTTCCAAATCGGAATCGCTTTGAGATAATAAGCGATCGCCTCTTCGTACCTTTTTTGTAAATAGGCGACCATTCCCAGTTGGTGATACACATCGGCCGCATTGTAGCTATCGCCGGCATCTTCATAGATTCTCAGTGCCTCGCGATAATAAGCGATCGCCTCCTCGTACCTTTTTTGTAAACAGGCGACCATTCCCAGTTGGTGATAATCACCGGCCGCATGGTAGCGATCGCCAGCCTCTTCGTAGATTTTCAGTGCCTCGCAATAATAAGCGATCGCCTTTTTATACTGTCTTTGTTCTTGGGCAACCGTTCCCAGTTGGTGATACACACCGGCCGCATGGTAGCGATCGCTGTCATCTTCATAGATTCTCAGTGCCTTTTGATAATAAGCGATCGCCTCTTTATAACTTCTTTGCACTTGGGCAAGCGTCCCTAGTTGGACATAATCACCGGCCGCATTGTAGCGATCGCCAGCATCTTCACGGATTTTCAGGGCCGCACGATAATAAGCCCTCGCCTCTTTATACTGTCTTTGTTCTTGGGCGACTATTCCCAGTTGGTGATTCGCTGTTGCAATTTTATCCATCGTACCGGAATCATTAAGGGCGATTAACTCATCGAGAATGGCTTGATAAACTTCCCTCGCTTCTTTTAAATTTCCCCGAGTGAAAACCTCGTTCGCATCTACCCCCCGCAGGTACATCCAGAAGTCAAAAGAGTCTTTCCCTTTGGCTTTTACTCGTGGTAAGTCTTCTCCTAGCTGTTTTAACACCCGTTGACGCAATGCTCGAAATTCTGGGCGACGGGATGAACGTTGATAGATTTCTCCTAAAGCTTGCAAAATAGCTTGTGCGTAATGCCATTTTTGTTGTTGTTCTGCTTGGCGTAAATACAGGAGAAGATTGGGTTCTTCCATTTGTAGATTGAACGTAGAAACTTTAGCGTCACCAATTAGCTTTTTACGAGAAATATCTGCTAAATGAGCATAGAAGACTAGAATATGATGTTCTAGCACTTTTATCGATTCTTCATTCTCGTGTTTTCTCGGTACAAATCTTATAGCCAAGAGCAAACGCCGCTTTAAATACCAGGGTAAAGTTGGATGTAATTTATATCTATTTCCCCCTAACAGTTCTATTAAACCTGCTTTCTCCGCTTCCTCAAGGATTTTCACCCAATCAGTAATTTCTATGTTCTCGCCGAATACTGCATGATACGCTCGTCCATCTTCATTATCAGAGTTCTCGGCAAACCAATTTAACCAATCTACATTTACTCTCTCGCAAAAAAAGCCCAAAAAGGGTAGATGTCGCCGCGCCTTTTCGGACAGACAGGTAAAGGAATAATCCAACGACACCACGAGGGACTTATCCCGTCCCTCTTCCGACTCCCCCGCGAAAGTATCTAACCCCCTTCTTAGCGCTTCTAGTAACTGATTCGGGGTTCGCGTTTTCAGATGGGGTAATACCACCCGCAGAGACAGAGGATGTCCCCCCAAGAGATTAAATAACTCCAAATATTCCGGCGGTAATTGCTTCCGGTTCACTCCCACCGTATCGAGGATTTTATCGCCCAGTTCCTCCGCGTCCGGTTTCACCAATCCCGCCACTTCCAGTAATTTGTAATCTATCCCTAACCATCCCTCCTCCCGTCGAGAGGTAATCAAAACCCAACTTTTCCCGCCCCGTAATCCCTTGAGAAAACGGGTGAACGCTTGTCTTTCTTCCGCCGTACACAGGGGTTCATTCCCCTCTGGAAATCCCGCCACCGGTTCAAAATTATCCCAGATTAAGAGACAGGGAGTTTGTTTGAGATACTTAATTATGGTCGCTTCCTGTTTATCTTCCGGGTCTTGGGAAAACTTGTCTCCCCAGTTATCTCGCCCTACCTGATAGATAACCTGACTAATTCCCCTCCCCTGTTCAAAAGAAGCGAAATACACTTTTTTGCTTCCCCCGGTTTCTTGGAACCACCGGGCGAACCCGCAAGCTAATTCTGTTTTTCCCACTCCCGCGATTCCCCGCAGTAGGATAAAATTCCGCTCGCGAAACGCCTGTTCTAGACGATGACTATCGTAATCGCGCCCGATAAAACCGAATTGTCCCTCCTCGGGAAAATCGATGAGGGGAATCGTTTTCGGTTTCTCTAAAAACGCGTCTAAATCCGTCGGGTCACGGTTGACGGGAACGAAAGGCGTATAATCTTCCTGCTGGTACAACACCGGAACCATCCAATCCGCCAGCCGTAAATCTCCTTTCCGGGAAGGACGCAGGGGTTGATTAATTAACTCCCGTCTTCCCGCCGCGACGGCCGCCTCTACACTCGACCCCCGCGCCAATTCCTCGTACAATCGACCGATAAAGTGTCGCGCCGCGACCGCGTACACACTATAGGCCATCGCCACCACTCCCTTCGCGCCCAACGTTACCAGGCTCGTCGCCACCGAGGAAAAGCTACCGTCTCCCTCCCGGGCCGATCGACAGGCATTCAACACGAACAGAGGCACGTTACAATCGGTTAAACTCTGGGCGATTTGCGCCGCGGGAACGATTTGCGGGGAACCGTCCTCATTCTCGAAAACTAACACCCCCTGTCCGGATTCGCCGAAAGAATGCTGAAAACCCACACTCTTCTCGTCAAAGTCCCCGTGTCCGTCAAAATGGACGATGTGATAGAAATTTTTCCTCTCGTTCAGTTCCCGTTCTAATCGCGTAAAACTGGGGGGACGCAATACCGTTAAATTCACGCGATCGGCGATCGGTTTTAGAGCTTGCAGGAGGGGTTTGGCGATCGTTTTGAAATTTATATCCTTTTCCCCGTAAGGACGGGCGATAACCAGCAGAATATTGAGCTTATCCCCCGGCAGTTGTCCCATCTCCGCCCGTACCGCGAAACTGCCTAAACTACGGTAAATTCCCGCGAATGACGGTGCGAGAAATTGATAATCGGGACAATAGAGCAATTCCCACGGTAAATTTAAGATTTCCGGGTCTTCCGAGGCGATTCCTAACTCGCACTGCTGTAAACCTTCCCGCGTCGCTTCCTGAAAAAACTGTCTTCCCTTCTCGTTACCCCGGAAAACCAGCGTAAATAATTCCTCTCCCCATCCCTGTAATTTCCGTTCCAGCGCGTCGGCTTTCTCCGGTTCGATACCGTAGGGAAAACTTAGATATTCTTCCAAATACCAGCGAATTTCCGCTAACGCTGACTCGTCGAAGGGATGGCTAAAGGGGACGGGTTCAGCGTAGCGGGGGATACTCTTTCCCCTCTGCCAGAGGAGTTGTACTTGATTTTCCGTGTGATGGATAGTAAGACGGTTAACCATGAGGGAAGGAGACGGGAACGCATTTCTATCGGGAGATAGAGATATAGCCGTACCTTCTATTCTAGAGAAGGGATGAAAATCTAGAATCCGATTCCTTACGGTAGATTATGAAAATCGATTGTCCCCCTCGGTCGTGAACGCTGGTTCGGGGCCGTCTCTTACCCGATTCATTTTCGAGGGTCTATACACGGCAAAAATGAAAATGATCGCGAGATAAATCGGTTTTTGCCGATATTTTTAACTATATTGCTCCTTATTTCCTATTCCGTATCCTTTCCCCGCGATAAATTTTGAATTTCGCGATATTTCTTTACTATGCCCAGTCTCTCCCGTTTTTCGATCGCCCTTCTCGGTGGTGTGGCGATGGGGTTAACCGTCGCGCCCGTTTCTTGGTGGCCCCTCGCGTGGGTGGCGTTAGTTCCCCTGTGGTTATTAATCATTTTCGAGGATAAATCCCTAAAAAAACTGCTTTTGTACGCTCTCGGTTGGGGATGTGGCTATCACGGTCTCGCGCTGTTCTGGATCACGGGAATTCACCCGATGACGTGGATGGGGGTTCCCTGGTTGGCGAGTCTAGCGATCGCTCTCTTCTGTTGGATTTTCATCACCCTCTGGGGCGCGGCGATCGTGGTAACGTGGACGCTGGGGATGTTCTGGGTTCGTCGGACGATTCCCGAACCCTCCCCGGCCGACGCGCTGTACCGGATTCTCATCGGAACCGCCCTGTGGTGCGCTTTAGAAGCCCTCTGGAGTCAGTCCCCTCTCTGGTGGACTACCCTCGCGTACACCCAGAGTCCCCACAACCTAGCGATCCTACAATTGGGCAGAATATCGGGCTTCACGACGATAACGGCGGTAATCGTGGCGTTTAACGGTTTTATCGCCGAGGGATTTTTTCTATCCCGATACACGCCCCGAAAGCTCGCTTTTTTTCTGATTCCCCTTACTTTCGGTCTCGCCGGCCATCTCTTGGGCTGGAACTATTACCATAAACCCGTAGAAAAGTCAACAACCGACGCGATAAAAATTGGCGTGATCCAGGGCAATATTCCCAACACCCTGAAACTGTATCCGGAGGGATTCCGCCGGGCGATCGAGGGATACACGACCGGTTATCGAATTCTCGCCGATCGGGGCGTGGACGCGGTATTAACGCCGGAAACCGCCTTACCCTATTACTGGGACGAACTCGCGCTCGATAGCTCTCTCTATCGAGCGATCTTGGAGAAAGGAACGCCGATCTGGGTGGGCGCGTTCGGCAGGGGGGAAAACGGTTACACGAATAGTCTTTTCACGGTAAACGGGGACGGACAGGTAATGAGCCGGTTCGATAAGGTAATTCTCGTTCCCCTGGGCGAATACGTTCCTTTCGAGTCGATTTTAGGCGGACTTATCGATCGACTCTCGCCCCTGAAAACCCGCTTACTTCCCGGTAACGCGACTCAGATTTTCGATACTCCCTTCGGTCGGGCGATCGTCGGCATTTGCTACGAATCCGCCTATTCCGAACATTTTCGCCGTCAAGCGGAGATGGGTGGGGAATTTATCCTTACCGCTTCCAATAACGCCCATTATAGTGCCGCAATGCCCGCCCAACACCACGCGCAGGATGTGATGAGAGCGATCGAACTCGATCGATGGATGGCGAGGGCTACCAATACCGGTTACTCCGCGTTCGTCGATCCCCGCGGCAATACCCTCTGGATTTCCGGCCTCAATACCTACGAAATCCACGCGGAAACTATCTACCGACGCAACACGAGAACCCCCTACGTTCGTTTCGGCGATTGGTTAACGAAAATTCTGGTAATCGTCGCCGGAATCGCTTGGTTCTGGCGCGCCATGACTTGAAATCGAGGGAGGTAGGAGGTAGGAGGCAGGAGGCAGGGGGTGAAAAAAGTAAGGCGTGTATTTTTCGCTCCTTTTATTCTTGGAATCGTAAGTTTCTAGTTGAATTGAACTTTCGTTTCTTACTTTTGTCAGAGGTCTAATCTCTCAAATCTCTATCTGTAACGAATCCCGAACCTGTTCTAAAGGAGTTTCCCATAACGTAGACCAATCGATCCCGAATAAGGGTTTCGCTTTTTTTCCATTAGCCAGCCTTTCGTCATCGCTTCCATGTACCCGTTAGAAACCTCGATATCGGACAGTACCGATTTCAGTAAATTTTTCGCGACCAATGCCAACCAGAAACGGGAAAATTCCAATTGTGCCACGTAAAAGGCTTGTAGCTGAATTTCTCCGAAAACATCGGTATCGCTCCCGGTCACAATATGTCAGATATCGTGAGTTTCCCGAATATGGTTCGCCAAAAACTGATAGGGATTCTCGGCCGGTGGTGCTTGTAGGGGTTGCAGTTGATTTCGGATCATGTGTTCCGCGTAAACGCGACCGAGTGTACCCGGTGGTAATTGTCTCAGTTGTTCGAGATCGATCCCGCTCAAACTAAAACGCTCCTCGAAGGCTTTTTTCCCTTGAGGACTCGCGGAAAGGTGTTCGATCATTTTTTGAAAGCCCGAAATATCGAAACTGGCTTTCGCTAGTCGATCGAGTTCGGTAAAATCCCCGTAATCCGCTTGTACTATGTCTACAAAGCTAGACAGTAGCGATCGTTCCCATTCCCGTTCCGTATCGATAACATCGGATATACCTCAAAGACCTCTGGCGAAATTCAAAAATTATCGTGTGGTTAGGTTTTGACTGCGACCGCGATTTTTCGAGCCTCACTCTCGCGGGAAATCGATCGAGATCTCGCTCACATCGTCCCCTTAAATAACCCTTGCGGACGAAGAAATAGAATCAGGATCATGATGAATAGAGAAACCCCTAACTTGTAATCCGAACCGATCAGGGGAACGCTCATTTCCTGCGTGATGCCGATAATTAACGCGCCGGCGATCGCTCCGTAGGGATTGCCGATGCCGCCGAGAATTACCGACGCGAACATCGGGAGAATGAGAAACCAGCCCATATTCGGACGTACCCCGCCGGTAATCAACCCGAACATCGCGCCACCTAGCGCCGTTAACACTCCCGCGATCACCCACGTCCAGAGAACCACCCATTCCACGTTAATTCCCGTCACCCGCGCCAGATCGATGCTATCGGATACCGCGCGCATCGCTTTGCCGATTTTCGTCTTTTGGAGGAGGAAATGTAGGCCGAGAATGACGACGATCGAGAGACCGATCACCAACAGTCGATCGAGCGCCACCTGTACCCCCCCGATATCCGTCGCCGCCATCACCGGCAGATCGTAGCGTTGGTTACTACCCCCCCAGATCAGTAAAATCCCGTTGCGGATAAACAACGCCAGGCCGATCGAGATAATAATTAATGTCGTCGAATCGGCGCGACGATCCCGCATCGGTTTCCATAATAATCGTTCCGCGATCAACATGGCGATCACCGTCCCGGCCGCACCGACAATCATCGATAACCAGAGATTCACGCCGAAAGAGTTCACCAACCAGGTTAAATACGCGCCCAACGTCATAAAATCCCCGTGGGCGAAGTTAGAGAGGCGTAAAATGCCGTAAGTGAGCGTCAATCCGACGGCGGCGAGGGCGATAATACAGCCCACCGCGAGGCCGTTAAAAAAAAGTTGCGGTATGTCCATTCGATCGAGGGCGAACTGCTAGAGTGGGTTTGTAAGTTAGGGTATCACGGGTCGATCGCCGTCTCCCTTGAGAGATCGCGGGGTTCCCGTCGGGACGGGAGACAGGAGACAGGAGCCAGGAGTCAGGAGTTAGGAGTCAGGAGGGGGAAGAAGGAGTAGATTAGACTTCTCGCACCCTTGATTTTCGCACTCTAAAAACCCCGAAATCGGATTTTTAAGAAGCTCGATGTTTTTTTGTAGCGATTTGAGAAAGCTTACGCTTGATTATTCCTCTTGCCTTCTCCTGACTCCTGACTCCTGACTCCTGCCTCCTACTTTTTCAGACCTCGGCGATCGGGTCTCCATCCGGTCTCTTCTATCGACGGCAAGAAAAAGGAAAATGTTCGGGCGCGATTCCTCTACAATCAGAAATGCTGACCACTTACCGGAAGGATTTTTCCCGCGATGAAGACGGTATTCCGACTAGCGATCGTCGTGTTCGCTCTTTTCTTGACCCTATTTCCCCCGAACGCGCTCGCGGCCAGTTCCTCGGCGGTAACGGGAGCGAGCGCCAGTTTTGAAAACACGAACCTGACGGGAAAGGATTTTTCCTCGCAGAACCTACAGAGCGCCCAATTCACCAACGTGAAACTGAATAACGCCGATTTTACCGCCGCCGATCTCCGGGGCGCGGTGTTTAACGGTTCCGTGGTGACGGAGGCGAATTTTCACGGGGCGGACTTAACCAACGGGTTAGCCTACCTGAGTAGCTTTAACGGCGCGGATCTTAGCGATGCCGTACTCGCCGAGGCGATCATGCTCCGGACGACCTTTCGCGGGGCGAAAATCACCGGCGCGGATTTCTCGTTGGCGGTTCTCGATGGCGACCAGATCGCCCGTCTCTGCGAGACCGCGGACGGGGTAAACTCGAAAACCGGGGTATCCACCCGCGAATCTTTAGGATGTGATTGAAAATGACGAAACGGGTAGGCGTGATCGGTGGCGGACAGTTGGCCTGGATGATGGCGCGGGAGGCGAAACCTCTAGACATCGAACTTTTCGTGCAAACACCGAACCCGGACGATCCCGCGGTCGCCCTCGCTGATGGGGTCGTTTTCGCATCGATCGATTCCGTCGAGGGAACGGCCGGTCTCGCCTCTCTCTGTGACGTGATTACCTTTGAAAACGAGTTCGTTAATTTACCCGCGCTCGAAGAATTGGCGGGGGAAGGGGTAACGTTTTATCCGAGTTTAGAAAGTCTCGCCCCTCTTCTGGATAAATACGACCAAAGAAGTTATTTAAAATCGATCGATCTCCCCGTCCCCGATTTCGCGAGGGTGGAAAATTTAACGGAATTAGAAGATAGCGCCTTCCCGATCGTTCTCAAAGCCCGTCGTCACGGCTATGACGGTCAGGGAACGTTTATTTTCCGAACTCCCGAAGAATTACGCGAGAACCGGCACAAATTGCAGAAACTCGACCTCCTGCGCGAAGCTTACGTTCCGTTCGATCGAGAACTGGCGATCATCGCCGCGCGGGGAACTACCGGAGAGATCGTCATCTATCCGGTGGTAGAAACCTATCAAAAAAATCAGGTCTGTCATCGCGTCCTCGCCCCCGCGAGCGTTTCCCCGGCAACGGAAGCGCGGGTACGGGAGATCGCCCGTCATTTACTAGAAAGCTTACAGGTGGTGGGCGTGTTCGGGATCGAGTTATTTCTGACTCCCGACGGCGAGGTACTGGTGAACGAGATCGCGCCGCGTACCCACAATTCCGGCCACTACACCCTCGATGCCTCGCGAACCTCCCAATTCGCCGCGCAACTGCAAGCCGTGACCGGTTTACCGCTCGGATCGCCCGATCTGATCTCTAGCGGGGCGGTCATGGTCAATCTCTTGGGATTCGAGGTTTCCACGTCCGATTACGCCGACAAACGAGCGAAATTAGCGGCGATTCCGGGCGCGCGGGTACATTGGTACGGGAAGACGGAATCCCGTCCGGGGCGGAAATTGGGACACGTCACGGTATTGACCGATACCCGCGACCGCGACCGTCTGGTGGCCCTGGCGGAGGCGATCGAAAATCTCTGGTACGTCGAAAGATAGATTTTAGAAGTGTTTTACCGGACGTAGATCCCGTGATCTAACTCACGGCTCTTTTCGAGAGCTTGTTCGATGATTATAGACGTAGGTAGCTTCTCGCGAGAATCGCGTTTCGAGACGAGGATTCTGGAATCTTTCGGGATCGAGCGACGATCGATGAGCGAGCCGTCCTACCCGTCATCTTAGTAAGCCGAAAAGAGAGATGATTCATGACGACGAATTCTAATTCCTATGGTTCTCTCCCTTCCGAAAACATTTCGCTCACTCCTCCCGCTCACCCGGAGGCTCGGCAAATGGTCGATCGCTCTTCTGTAGACGGAAATCAATTCGGCGCGATGACGGGTACAACCGACTCGATGATTCTTCCGCGAGCGATCGCTTTCGTAGAAGTAGAACCCTCGCCCTCGATGGTCGAGACGATCGATCCCTCCCCGAATGAATTTCCCGCGAGCGCCGGTTTCTCCTTCCTCGGCCTCGGTCTCGTCGCCTGCGGCGCTATCTTTATCCATCAGTTTTTACAAAAAAAAAAATCGTCCGATCGGGTAGTGGAAGATAAAAAAAATTTACCGATCGATCTGTCTTTTTTTTTCGATCGCTCTCTCCCCGCGATCCCCGCTGAAACCAGATTCCAGCACGATCGAGCCTTAATGAACGCGAATCTTCTCGCGGGAAAAGTCTTAGAACTCGATAGCGATCGCTTTCGAGAGGCGGATTTTATCTCGTTCGTCCGTCTCAAATACGGGATTTGTAATCACCTCGACGAGTACCGAGATCTCGATCGCCCGATCCAACGCTTGGAGAGGGCGTTAAAAAGCCGGGACTTCTATCGATCGATCGAGCGCGTCGAATCCACCCATCAAGCGCCGAAACAACAGGAATTCTATCGCTCCGTTGCCTATCTGCTCGCGGAATGTCCCGATCGGGAAAGCTTCCGTTGTTTCCTGCGGGACAAACTTGAAGAATTGACGAATTCGATGGATTCCGAGCGGGATATATCGCCTTTATTGGAATATTTTCAGGCGATCGATACCATCATCGCCGACAATTTCGGATTCACGCTGTTGATATCCTTCAAAAATCCTCGATCGAATGTTCTCTTCACGTTATCCTTGATTTCCGACCTCCTCGATAGTTTGGAAGTTCCGGAAGAAAATACCGAACGGACGATCGCCGATTTCGTGTACCAACAGCGGGAGGCTCTCGATCGATTACACTCGATTCTCGCCTTAAAAGAACCCGAAAATTCTCTTGAAAATCTCTTGAAAATCCTACAGTACCTCGCGCTCGAACGTCGTTACCGTCCGACATTAGATAAATTCGAGCGTTCGATCGCTCTCCTGGGAGAATGGTATCTTTCCTATCAGATCGTCATCGGTATCCGTCAAGAATATCCCCCGACGGATTACCAACAACCGAAAAATTTTAGCGAAGCGATCCCCGGCATGGACTTATATCAAAAGTACGAGGATTCCCTCAATCAGCGTTCGATGGTTTCCTAATTTTCCGAACGCTTACATCGAGTTTTAATCCAGTCGAACCATCGCTCGAACCCCTCGCCGGTTTTCGCGGAAACGGGAAGAATCGTGACGCGGGAATTCATCTGACGGACGTTGGCGATAATTCGATCGATATCCGCGTCCACGTAAGGCGCGAGATCGATTTTCGTGATTAGCAAACAATCCGCCTCTTGAAACATGATCGGGTACTTCAGCGGTTTATCCTCTCCCTCGGTCACGCTTAATAACGCGACCTTCGCGTGTTCCCCCACCTCGAATTCCGCCGGGCAAACTAGATTTCCCACGTTTTCCACGAACACGAGATCGAATTCCGAGGGATTGTAATCCATCTCGAAACGATGGATTCCCCCCGCGACCATCTTGGAATCGAGATGGCACGATCGACCGGTATTGATCGCGATCACCGGAACCCCGTATTTCCGCAATCTTTCCGCGTCAAGTTCGGTAGTCATATCCCCCTCGATGACGGCGATTTTATAGTCGGTCGTCAGCGTCGCTAGAGTACGTTCGAGAAGGGCGGTTTTTCCCGCGCCGGGACTACTCATCACATTCAAACAAGTGATTCCCCACTCATCGAAATGAGCGCGGTTATGATCGGCGCCTTTCTGGTTCGCGTCCAGTATATTCACCCCGAGGGCAACGTCGAAAGTTTGGTGCATGGTTTTTTTAGGAGTCAGGAGTCAGGAGTCAGGAGTCAGGAGGCAGGAGGCAGGAGGCAGGAGG
>NZ_JBAFSM010000075.1:0-19305 GCF_036688125.1 Pannus brasiliensis CCIBt3594
TCTTTCCGCGAGGTTTCTATCTTCCCCGACCCTAGAGTGATAAAAGAGCGATATAGTAAAGCTCAAAATCCAACAACGCCCCGATCGATCCCCCGCGGGGCTACAATAGAGGGTTAACATCTAACAGAGCGATCGATGCCCGGCAAACCCACCCCCTCGAAATCTAACCCCAACACCCCGAAACTCCTCGCCGTCGTCAACGGGAAAGGCGGAGTCGGAAAAACCACCACCGCGGTCAATTTAGCCTCGATCTGGGGGAAAAATCGGCGAGTATTATTAGTGGATGCCGATCCGCAAGGTTCCTCGACGTGGTGGGTGGAGAGAAACGAGAAGGGAATGGGATTCGATCTCGCCAAGTCAGCCGACTTCAACCACTTCGGGGAATTGCGCGGCAAATCCCACGATCTTATTGTCATCGATACGCCTCCCGCCCTGCGATCGGAGTTATTAAATTCCGTCCTCTCCGAATCCGATTACATCGTCCTTCCCACCCCCCCCGCGCCGATGGATTTAATGGCACTAATCGACACGGTAAGAAGCGCGGTGAAACCGTTAGAAGTTAGCTATCGGGTATTACTCACAAAAGTAGATTCCCGTAGTCTCAAGGAAACTTTAGAAGCCCAAAACACCCTTTTAGAATTAGGAATTCCCGCCTGTCACGCGTTCGTGAGAGCTTTTAAAGCCCACGAGAAAGCGGTATTAGAAGGGGTTTCGATCGCCGATTGGCGCGGCAAGAACGCGGGAGAAGCCGCCGCGGACTATAAACGGGTTGCCGAAGAATTAGAACGCGATTGGAAAAATTAGAGATTAAGCAATACAACGTAGGGGCGCGAGGCTTGCGCCCTCTCTATTACTCCAAGTCAATATTTTTGTTATCATTGTTCCCCATGTATTTAAATACCATTCAAAAACTCTACCAACTCACCAGACGGGATATACAGGAAAGTTGGTTTCTCGCCACGGAAGACGGAAAAGCACTCGAACCCGCTACCCTCAACGAAAATCGATCGATCGTCTGGCCGAAAGGTCGTCAGATACAATATTTAACCCGTAAAATCACCATTCCTAACGCTCTAGCGGGCTATCCTCTAGAGGGAATGGAATTACGATTAATCCTCGCTTGGTGGGCGGAAGACGCGAAAATATACGTTAACGGCGAGTTAGTACGCGAGGGAGATCTTTTCGATTCCTCCACGAGAATTTTACTCTCATCTAGCGTTATTCCCGGACAGGAAATTACCGTCACCCTACGATTAGTCAGTCCGAATCACGACATCGGTGGCTTGATGAAATCCGAACTCGTATACGAGCGAAGTCAGGGAATCGATCCCGGTTTTGTCGCCGACGAGTTAACCATTCTCCATAACTATCTACAGGCATTTTCTCCCGAAAAACTAGAAACTTTTACCGAACTTCTCCAATCAATCGATTGGGAAAACATCACCGAAGCGGACAAATTCGATCGATCCCTCCAATCCCTCCGCGAATCCCTACAACCCCTCGCGGAACCGATTAAAAAACGAACCTTTCATCTATTGGGCCACGCGCATCTCGATATGGCGTGGCTATGGCCGTTAGCGGAAACCTGGGACGTGGCGCGCCGAACTTTTCAATCGGTATTAACTCTACAGAAAGATTATCCCGAACTCGTATTCGGGCATTCTAGCCCCATTCTCTACGATTGGATAGAAAAAAATCGTTCGGAGCTATTTAACGAGATTCTAGAGGCGAATAAGGCTCGATCTTGGGAACTTTTGGGGGGGATGTGGGTCGAACCGGAAGTGAATTTAATCTCGGGCGAATCCCTCCTCCGACAACTTTTCTACGGACAACGATATTTTCAAGAGAAATTCGGACGGATTTGCCGCGTCGCGTGGCTACCCGATACCTTCGGTTTCCCCTATCAACTGCCGCAAATTCTCCACCATTGCGGGATAGAATATTTCGTCACCGGGAAACTACATTGGAACGATAGTACGAAATTTTCCCACGGCTTTTTCTGGTGGCAATCTCCCGACGGTACGCGGGTTCCCTCGCTGATGTCCCCCCCGAATGTCGCGGGAGTGATGGACACTAACCCGATTATCATGACAGATCACGCGGTAAATTGGGAACGTCAAACCGGTTTACAGGATATTTTCTGGTTGCCCGGTGTGGGCGATCACGGGGGAGGGCCGACGCGGGATATGCTAGAGGTAGCGAGACGCTGGCAATCCTCTCCTTTTTTCCCGAATATTCGTTTTACCACCGCGGAAAATTATCTCGACAGTCTCGATCGATCCGCGCTCCCCGTGTGGGACGATGAACTATATCTAGAATTCCATCGCGGTTGTTATACTACCCACGCGGATCAGAAATTCTATAATCGCTATTGTGAGAGTTTACTCTATCAAGCGGAACTCTGGTCATCTCTGGCAACAATTCGTCTACAGACTCCCTATCCGAAAGCCGAAATCGAGGAAAGTTGGAAAAAGGTACTGTTAAATCAGTTTCACGACATCCTCCCCGGTACTTCTATTCCCGAAGTTTTCACCGACGCGAATGAAACTTGGCGAGAAGCGATCGAATCGGGCGAAAATATTTTACACTCGGCATTACAGACGATCGTGACGAATATCTCCCTTCCCACTCCCCCCCGTCCCGACGCGAAACCGATTGTTATTTTCAATTCCCTCAACTGGACTCGATCGAACCTCGTCTCTCTTGACGTAGAATCGGGATACGAGTCTATATACGATCTCGCTGGCGAGAAATGTTTATCCGGGATCTCCCGCGATGGTAAACTACTCTTTATCGCCGAAAATATCCCCTCGATCGGTTATCGCTTATTCTGGCTAACGCGGGAGGCAGGAAGCGGAGGACAAGAAGAGATCGAAACTGTAGCCTCCGAGTTTGTTTTAGAGAATCCGTCTCTCAAAGTTCTCATCAATCCCGAAACCGGGGATATCGACAGTATTTTCGATAAAGTCCATCAAAAAGAAATTCTATCCGGCGCGGGGAATCAATTACAAGCCTTCCGCGACGGGGGACAATATTGGGACGCGTGGAATATCGATCCGAACTATCAACAGTATCCCCTGTCGCCGATCGAGTTACAATCGATCGAGACCCTAGAATTCGGCCCCGTCCGATGGCGGGTGAGAGTGGTGAGAATTTTCCGCGACTCGGAATTCTGCCAGGATTACATTCTAGAAAACCACTCGCCGATTCTCAGAATCGAAACGAAAGTTAACTGGCAGGAGACACATACCGTCATCAAAGCGAGTTTCCCGCTAACGGTGCGAAACGATTTTACCACCTACGAGATCGCCTGCGGAGCGATCGAACGAACCAACACCCCCGAAACTCCCGAAGAAAAAGCCAAATGGGAAGTCTACGGACATAAATGGGCGGACATAACCGATAAAACGGAAAATTATGGCGTTAGTCTTTTAAATAACGGGAAATACGGCCACGATAGCCAACCGAACCAACTGCGATTAACCCTATTACGCGGTTCTCTCTGGCCCGATCCTAACGCCGATCGGGGAATCCATCAATTCACCTACGCCATCTACCCCCACGCGGGAGACTGGCAAACCGCACAAACCGTCCACCGCGCTTATGAATTAAATATCCCCTCTCTCGCGATTCCCGTTTCTCCCTCCCCGTCTCCAAACCTTCCCCCGTCGGGAAAATGGTTACACTTCCCGGACGATAACGTGATTGTAATGGCCTTGAAACAATCCGAAGACAATCCCGAAAGCTGGATTCTCCGGGCTTACGAATGCCACGGAAAAACCGCCGAAATTAGCTTAGAGAGCGAAATAGGGTTAAAATTAGAAAATTCGATCGATGGCTTGGAACGTCCCACCGAACCCGTCCGAGAAATCACCCCCTGGAAAATCGCGACGTGGCGACTGTCCCGCCCATGCACGTAAAATATTTTCTGTCAAATATTTTTTCCGAGAATTTATCAGGAATCTAAGGCGGATTTTGACCGAAAGAGCTTTTCTCCCCTGTCTCCCGCCTCTTTCCTCTCGCTTCCTGCCTCCCACTTTCTAAGGATCGATGGCTTGGAACGTCCCACCGAACCCGTCCGAGAAATCACCCCCTGGAAAATCGCGACCTAGCGACTATCCCACCAACGCACACAACTACAATTTCGTCAAGTGTCTTTTGTAAGAATTTATCAGGAATATAAGGCAAGTTTTGACAGAAAAAGCGTTTCTCTTCTGCCTCCTAACTCCTGACTCCTGACTCCTGACTCCTGCCTCCTGACTCCTGACTCCTGTAAGATTAATCCTCGTGATCCTCGAAAGGATCGTCCAACTGCGCGGACGGGGGGCCGAACGCGGTGTAAATGGCGAAACCGGTGACGGCGAGAAGGAGAACGCCGATCGAGATGCTAAGAACTGTTGCAGTTTCCATAGGGGAGAAGGATAAAGGGACCGATTCTCCTATAATATTACAGAACATTACAAATTATCATTTACAGACTTTCTCGGTAACTTATGGCACAGCGTACTCGCTTGGGAGAAATCCTCCGTCCCCTGAACTCCGAATACGGAAAAGTCGTCCCCGGTTGGGGAACCACCCCCCTGATGGGTGTTTTTATGGCATTATTCCTCGTCTTTTTGCTGATTATCTTACAGATTTATAACGCTTCTATCGTTTTGGAAGGGTTTACCGTCGGTTGGGGACAGTAGATCCCGCGGGATAATCAGGTACTCGATCGGGAGGTGGGTTATCGCCCACCCCGTCTTTTTCATAGGAGAGTTGTCGATGAATATTTTCGGAATCGGTCTGCCCGAAATGGGCTTAATTCTCTTGATCGCCCTACTGGTCTTCGGGCCGAAAAAACTACCGGAGATCGGCCGCAGTCTGGGCAAAGCCATCCGCGGCTTCCAGGATGCCTCGAAAGAATTCGAGAGCGAGTTCAAGCGGGAAGCGCAACAGATAGAAGATTCGGTAAAAATGAACGCCCGCTTAGAGGAAGGGAAAACCGGGGTCGAGCGAACCGAAAGTTAGCGCGTGTTAACGATCGAGTTGCGGGCGATCGGGGACTTCTCTTCCGGGACGGCGATAAACTTGTAGCCGATCCCCCGAACCGTTTGAATAAAATCCGGTTTCGTCGTGTCCCGCTCGATTTTCTTGCGAATCTGACCGACGTGAACATCGACCACCCGATTATCGCCGATATAATCGAAATCCCACACCCGCTGGATTAACTCCGCCCTCGTCCACACCCGTCCCGGTTCGCGCGCCAAACAGTAGAGAAGATCGAACTCCAGAGAGGTCAGCGGGACGATCTGACCGTCGATCACCACCTCCCGACGGACGGGATCGATCGATAACTGTGGGAAGATCAGGATCTGAGAATCGATCGGGATGACCGCTCGCCGCCGCTTGAGAATCGCCCCGATCCGCCATTCCAACTCCTCGATATCGAAAGGCTTGGTCAGATAATCGTCCGCTCCCTTGAGAAAACCCTGTTCCTTGTCCCGCGCGTCCATCCGGCTGGTGAGCATGAGAATAAACACGTCCGTCTCGCCCCGCATCCGCTCGCACAGGTAATAACCGAGGGTATCCGGCAAATTCACATCCAAAATTACCAGATCGGGGTTAAAGTGATGGAATAGTTCCAAGGCCGATTTGCCATCGTTCGCTACCCGGATCTGATACTTTTTCCGTTCCAGGAAGCGGGCGACCAGATGACAGATAGCGGGGTCATCTTCGACGAGCAGAATTTTGGCGGGAGTTACGGCCATGTTCTTCGGTAGGGAGCGAAAAGGTAGCGACACCCCTATTCTGCCCGAAAGGGAGGGGAAAAATTCAAGAGCGCGTTCAAAAAACTCGCGCCCCTCTCGGGTTCGGACTCTCTCGATCGACGCGAACTTCTACCCCCAAAGTCTGTTAAAAAACCTAAAAGTATGTATAAGTATTTAGTAAGAGTAGAGATTGGTAACTGAATGTCTAGCGTGGTATCCCCCGAACAAGTCCATCAAATCGTCAATAACCTCCATCACGATCCCTTCGAGGTTCTCGGCGCTCATCCCGTAGAGGAAAACGGGAGCGTGAAAAAATGGGTGATTAGAGCGTATTTACCGAAAGCCGACGCGGTTTGGATCGTCATGCCCGCCGAACGCTTGGAATATCCCGCCCGATCGATCCATCACCCCCGATTTTTCGAGTGCGTTATCGAAACGAACGAACTGAGTAACTACCAATTCCGGATTCGCGAGGGAGAACACGAACGGGTGATCCACGATCCCTACGCCTTCCGATCGCCCAAACTCACCGATTTCGACCTGCACCTGTTCGGGGAAGGCAACCATCACCGCATTTACGAGAAACTCGGCGCGCACCTCGCGGAGATCGACGGGGTGAAAGGGGTTTACTTCGCGGTCTGGGCCCCCAACGCCCGTAACGTCTCGATCATCGGCGATTTCAACGGGTGGGACGGCCGCGATCACCAGATGCGGAAACACAACAACATGGTCTGGGAACTGTTCATCCCGGACATCGGGGTCGGCGCGAAATACAAATACGAGATCAAAAACTGGGATGGACACATCTACGAGAAATCCGATCCCTACGGCTTCTATCAGGAACCTCGACCGAAAACCGCCTCGATCGTCGCCGACCTCGATAACTATCGCTGGAATGACGCGGAATGGATGGAAAAACGCCGCCATAGCGATCCCCTCACCCGCCCCGTCTCCGTTTACGAGGTACACCTCGGTTCCTGGCTTCACGCGTCCAGCGCCGAGAAAACCCCCCTCCTCCACGGGGAAGGCGAACCGGTACAGGTCTCGGAATGGAACACCGGGGCGCGCTTTCTCAGCTACTACGAGTTAGCCGGTAAACTGATCCCCTACGTCAAAGAACTGGGCTACACCCATATCGAACTCTTACCGATCGCCGAACATCCCTTCGACGGTTCCTGGGGCTATCAAGTCACCGGCTACTTCGCCCCCACCTCCCGCTACGGCACTCCCGAAGACTTCATGTACTTCGTCGATCGATGCCATCAGGAGGGGATCGGGGTGATCGTCGATTGGGTTCCCGGACACTTCCCCAAAGACGGCCACGGGTTAGCCTTCTTCGACGGGACGCACCTCTACGAACACCAAGATCCCCGCAAGGGAGAGCATAAAGAATGGGGAACGCTGATCTTTAACTACGGTCGCAACGAGGTACGCAATTTCCTCGTTTCTAACGCCTTATTCTGGTTCGATAAATACCATATCGACGGGATTCGCGTGGACGCGGTGGCCTCGATGCTCTACCTCGACTACTGCCGCAAGGATGGCGAGTGGGTGACGAACGAGTACGGCGGGCGGGAAAACCTGGAAGCGGCGGATTTCTTGCGTCAGGTAAACCACGTTATCTTTAGTTACTTCCCCGGCATTCTCTCGATCGCCGAAGAATCTACCGCCTGGCCGATGGTTTCCTGGCCCACCTACGTGGGTGGTCTCGGCTTTAACCTGAAGTGGAACATGGGCTGGATGCACGATATGCTCGATTATTTCGGCATGGACCCCTGGTTCCGACAGTTCCACCAGAATAACGTCACCTTTAGTATCTGGTACAACCACAGCGAGAACTATATGCTGGCGCTGTCCCACGACGAGGTGGTACACGGCAAGAGCAATATTATCGGGAAAATGCCGGGGGACGAGTGGCAGAAATACGCCAACGTGCGCGCTCTCTTCACCTATATGTTCACCCATCCCGGCAAGAAAACCATGTTCATGAGCATGGAATTCGGACAGTGGAGCGAGTGGAACGTCTGGAGCGATCTGGAGTGGCATCTCCTGCAATACGATCCCCATCAAAAACTGAAACGCTTCTTCGCCGATCTCAACGGGCTGTATAAACAGGAAAAATCGTTATACACCCAGGATTTCGGTCAGGACGGCTTCGAGTGGATCGACTGTAGCGATAACCGCCATAGCGTGGTCGCCTTCCTGCGCTGGAGTAAACACTGGGAGGAATTCGTCGTCGTGGTCTGTAATTTCACGCCGCAACCCCACAGCCATTACCGTGTGGGTGTGCCGCGGGCCGGTTTCTACCAGGAGATCTTTAATAGCGACTCCAGTAAGTACGGCGGTAGTAACATGGGCAATCTCGGCGGGAAATGGTCCGAGGAATGGTCGTACCATAGCCGTCCCTACTCGATCGATCTCTGTCTCCCCCCCCTCGGCGTACTGGTACTCAAACTCGATCCGCTCCGCGCCGCGGGGACGACCGCGACGATCGAGGACGCTTAAAATTGAAGCGCAAAGTTAAGGTAAAGGTGGTTCACTCGCGAGCCACCGCTTTTTTTTGTCAAGAATCCGTACCTTTTTAAAGAGAAGACCGCCGGCAAAAGTGAAAATTGAAAATAGAATTTGATCAAAAATTATGATTTTAAGAATATTCGGTCAACATATCCCGTTTTGACATTTTTAATCGCTTTTATTTCTCCTTTCTCCTCTTGGCTCCTGTCTCCTATCCCGACAAAAGATTTTTGATTTTCGCGGGAGGTTTAGAGATCCCGCGCTCGTCTCTACCCGATCCCCCCTAGAAGAATTCCGAGAAATCGCTTTAAAGATCGCGCGGGGAGTTCTTTTCTCCATACCGCGGTCGATCGAGCGTAATAGAGGGGATGGTGGAGGGCCACGAATCGAACGTTGGGATGGGGTAGGGCTTCCGCCTCGATCGGCATGACGGCCACCCCCCGTCGGGCCCCGACCAGCGCGATCATCGAGGCGTGACTATCGGCCAGTAGAGATAGATCGGGGGTGAAACCCGCTTGACGGCAAGTGTCCACGATGCGATCGTTCCTTCCGGGAAAGGTTTCCGCCGACATCCCGATAAAGGGTTCCCCGGACAGTTCCCGTAGATCGATCGAGGAGTGACCGGCCAGGCGGTGCGCGTCCGATAACAGGGCGGCGATCGGTACGGACTTGATACATTTAACAATAAACTCTTCTTCTAGCTCGTCGGGGGGATTGCCCATAAAGGCGATATCGATCGCCCCCTCGCGTAACGCCTTCACCTGCTCGCCGGGCGACATCTCCCGTAAATCGATGGCGATTCGAGGGTGGGCGAGTCCGAAGCGGTGTAGGGCGGAGCCTAAAAAACTACAGAGAATAGTGGGAATATAACCGATCGCCACGGGTTTCTCGGCTTCGGTGTAACGCTCCCGCGTGGTTTGAACGGCGAGATCGCTCCGGCTTACAATCTCTCGGGCCTGTTCGAGAAAAAAATTTCCCGCTTCCGTGAGTTGTAATCCATCCGATCGCCGGAGAAAGAGCGTAACGCTTAATTCCGCTTCCAGATGCTTGATCTGACGGCTTAACGCGGGTTGGGAAAGATACAGGCGGACGGCGGCCCGGCTAAAACTCCCCTCTTCCGCGACGGCCACGAAATATTTTAGATGCCGTAATTCCATGACTCGATCGGGTATACCAGAAAGTTATAGCCACTCCTATTATAAAGCATTGGACTGAAAATATCATCGAGATTACGATAGTTTTTGACGAGTTTTTATCGCTTTCTACCGAGTTTTCCCTTGGCTCGATGTTAGTAATCGAGCATCGGTGAGGTCACTTGGCCCTCGCGAAAAAGTTCTCGATTTTAACGGGAGACAGCCTCGAACCGGACGAATATTCGCGATCGGTCCGAAACGCTGTTACCTTCCCTTGACGATCGATCCGCTTGTAGTGGCGCTCTCCGCGCCCCCGATCCTTTCGGGCGATCGAACGACATGAATCCCCTTAAACCTATAGAGGCAAACCTGCATGGAAACCCCCCATATTCAATTTACCTGGTCTTCGGACGTTCTGACCACCATTCTCGATTCGTTGGGAATTCAAGGTCTCGGTTCCTTCGACAAAACCACCGAACTGTACTCCGCCTGGCCCGATGGAGAACGATGGGCCCTCTACACCGCGAAAATCCGGCAATGGATGCCCGCGTTACCGGGTAACGAAGAGCGCGAGGTGATCGAAAAGAAACTATCCGCCGTTGAAACCGCCTTTAACGCGTACCTTTCCGGGCCCGATACCGGTAATCTCCCGGCACTTCGGACAATGATCGAACAACTCGAAGAGATCGAAGCATCGATCGTCGATCGGGATTTTTCGATCGCTTACCCCTACTTCGCGCGCTGGTTCACCCTGAATCTGGCGGTTCTCAAAGCGTTTCTGAATCACGAGAACCGGGCCGGACAACTCATGGGACTGAAACTCTGGTGGCGCGGCCGGCGGTATTTAGAGCGGGTCGCGTACTCGGCCTACACCGCCCGGGCGCGTCAGATCACCACCGGTCTGATCGACGATCGGGTTTACGTGCGGGACGGGGCAACCGGTACAACCCTGACCAAGGATGTGCCGATCGACAGTGACGACGAGAGCGAACTGTTGAATATTGAACGGCTCCTGCGGGGCGAGGCGGGATGGCAGTACCTCCAAGGAATCGCCCTAGAAGCGAACTTTAAAATTCTCGAACAGGTCCGGAACGCCCTGACCGTCACGGCGGCATCTCGCACCAAGCCAGAGGAAGTGATGGACGCGAGCCGATTCTGGCGGGAAAAACGCGAGGCGATCGAGAACGAACTCGCCGCACGGCGAAAAACCCTCGATCGATCGCTCGATCGCTTGATCGAGCCCGATACGCGCCGGCGAAGCTCGCGGTCTGCCCCGGGGGACGCGAAAATGTTCTTTCCCTACGATCCCTACGATCCCTACGATTCCACTTTACCCCCGCCGTTCTTCCCGGACTGGGGAATACCACCCGCGCCGCCCGCGCCGCCCGCTCCACCCGCTCCACCCGCTCCACCCGCGCCAACCGTGCAACCCGCGCAACTCTCACCCCTAGCGCAACAACTCGTACAACAAGCCAATCAAGCCGATCCTTCTGTTTGGCGATCGCTCTGGGCCTTCTATCAACCTTCAGACAATTCGGTCGCGATCGCCAGACCGACAGAAATCGCTGAAATCAAGAACTCTTACCTGTCGGCGATGGAAATCGTCTCGACAGTGGTTCCCAATTTACTGTCGGTTATCCCCGTTGTCGGGACTTTTCTCGCGCCGATGTTCGATCTATTCTTCACCTTCTTGGGCGGTTATAAGAAAGACCCGTTTGAAGAATTCGAGAAGAAAATGCAACGTTTGGTCAAAGACGCGGTTTCCGATCTGGATGCGAAGAATGTACGCAATGAACTCAACAGTCACGATGATAACTTACACCTTTATTTTCGAGAGTACCATCGGGCAAGCAAACGGGGATTTACCGATAATGATCGGATGGAGTTCCGATCGAGGGCGTTAGGGTTGTTGGATAACATCGAAAGGTTGAACCAGGATTTTTTGAGTCCGGCATCGGGTTCCTATTTAAAAATAGCACCCTACTACGAACATTTCTTTATTTCGTACCTGATCACTCTCTTCGTAGGCAAAGATGCGGGTTTGACAACCGTTGATTTTGTCGATCGCCGCACGAGACTCTACCAAAAAACCGAAACATTTATCTCTCAAGTCTGTAATGGAATCGTTCTAGAACGAGAACTCGATCTGGAGTGGCAGAACAAGGATTCTTGTGGTAGCGACGACTCTTATTGGATCTACGATCATCGTTCCGGAAGAAATGTATCACCGACCGTACAACCCTATCTTACATCTGGCACTGGCGGATACTCCCATTATGTGAACGATCACTTTGCCAGCAATTTTGGCAACTACCAATCGGATACGATGGAGACTACTAAAAAAGCGGTCGGACTGGTGACCGCTACCCAGTTGCTCCAAGGATTATGCCAACGAGTCGATAAAATCATCGAAAAAGATACCGAATCTACCTTCAATAAATCCAAGATCCGGGACAAGTACCGCGCCTGTATAGGAGATCTCGACTCCAAGCTATTACAGTCTAGCCGACCTTTAATAGCGGGGTGGCGGCACTACACGCACCCGGATCTAATTCTCCTCGATGGTTATGATAGTGAAAACTTAAAAGATTGCCATAAACCATCTCTGCAAAATACGGTATTCCATATTCCGCTCCCGATCGCCAGATACTACATCGAGAACAAGAAAAGTGGTAAAGTTTTAGACGTGGCCGGTGGTAGTACGGAGAATATGGCGAATATCCAGCAATATTCCCGAGCCGATGTCGATCAACAAAAATGGCAGTTAGAAGATGCCGGCGAGGACTATTTTTTCCTCGTATCTAAAAAAAGCGGCCGGGTGATCGCCGTAGACAATGCTAATAGTAATGTCGTGCAGTACGATAAGATGGCCACCGCCAACGACCAAAAATGGAAACTAGAGGACACGGGCGATGGCTATTTCTATCTCGTCAACAAAAAAAGCGGTAAGGTTCTGGATGTAGCGAACGGTAGTGTCAGCGACGGGGCGAACGTTCAAGAATACGCTAAAAATAACAGCGACGCTCAAAAGTGGTCTCTTGTACCCGTGTCCGATTAACGGGGCCACCGAGTATCGGTTCCGGCCCGGACGACAAGATCGCGACGGGAAATGGTCGGGGGAATGGTCTTGCCCTAGCCGTCCCCACTCGATCTCTGTCTTCCCCCCCGGCGCGCTGGCGCTAAAACTCGATCCGCTCCGCACCGCCGGGGAAACCACGACGATCGAGGGCGCTTAAAACGGTTAGAGGTGGTCGGGAGAACCGCCACCTCTACTTTTTGCCAGATAGAATTATTTTGACCGAAAGACGCTATCGATTGACGAAATTCAGGGTTTCGTCAGAGCGATCGGGGTGGAATCCTTGAAAAATCAAAAATCCTAGAGTAATGACCGATCGATAACGGAGGAACCGATGGGGAAGGGTGATCTTGCCGCGTTCTCTCTCCCGCCCGTTTCACGTTACCTTCGCCAAAACTTGCCGCGCCCATTCCATCCCCAGTTCCTCCTCGTTGTGGCGCTCGTCGAGATGGCCGAGAATATATTGCTGTCGTAAATGCGCGAGTTCGTCGAGACTGCCGACGTGAACGAAACTTTTCGGTAATCGATCGTTCTCGAAAGAATACTGGCCGATATGATTCTCGTCGAGATGCTGGCGATCGAGCCAGAATCCCCACCCTTTCGGTGCCGTATTCAGAGTCGAGAGAAATTCTAAGGTCTTCATTGGCGTACTCCTTAGCCGGGGGGTGTCGCTCACTCTCCCCTATATGAATCGCATTGTAAATCCGAAAAGATCCGCCCGCGGAAACCGGGTCACGAAACGTCATCTCCCTTTACAATTCCTTACCCGTCCATCCTGGCGACCCGTTCCCGTTTCCGGCACGGGATTCCCCCGGACTATCGGACGCGACGGATCAGGATTCCCAAACCCCCTAGGGTTAGTAAGGCCATCCCGAGATCGGGTTCGGGAACGGAGGTGTTCGGCTGGGTCGCCGGCCCGGAAATGGCGAAATTAGTCGCGTATTGCAAGGGGCTATCCGCGGAGTTGCTAAAAAGTCGGGTGATCTGTAAGCCGATCGAGTTGACCCCCGCGCCGACCGGTACGGAAGCCGTTAAGGTGTCGCGCTTGACCCCTCCAGTGAGGATCGTTCCCGATACAAAACTATCGACTACCGTATTGTTTAGCAACAAGGCGAAGGTTCCCCCATCGCTATTCGTCGCCAGCCCTTGCGCCGCCACATCCACCGAGATATTTAAAAGTCCGCCGAATAACGTGACATCTTGCAAGATCCCGCCACCACCCGAACCCACCTGGAATCTCGCGCTGTTACTCGTAGTACCGATGGTGGTATCGAACGGGACCACATCCGGCAATCCGGGTCCGTTATTTCCGACCGGGGTGGTAAAAACCGTCCATCCGGTCAGATCGCCCGTCGCGAAATCGCCGTTGATCAAGTCCACCGCGCCCGCGGGAGAAGCTCCCATCCAAAATAGCGCGGTCGTCCCCGCGGTCAGGGCGAGGGTTTTTAGCGTATTGGCTGTCATAAATTTATGTTTTCTCGGGGAAAACAGAGAGATCCATCTCTTTTAATCTATCAACAAAAAATAACAAAAGTCTATTTAAAATTGAATATTTTCTTGGTTTTTTTATGCAAATTGTTTCTGAAGATTAAATCTTTATTTACTATTGTAAACTAAAACCAAAAAGGGACTTAAAATTCTCGCAAACGATCTCGTGTAATCCTGTTAAAGTAGGCTATCCCGTAATTTTACCTATCGACGAAAGACTGTCCGAGGGCGCGGTTAACCCTTCTCCCATCTAGGGGAGGACAGAACTTTTTCGATCGCCGCCCCTCTTTTCCTCTCGATCTGCCGCGAGCGAGGTGATGGGGAAAGGGGGATAGCGCCAAGCGACAGGCAATAGGCAATAGTAAGCCGCGAGTCGGTTTCCCGCTCTCGGAACCGTCCTAACCTTACCTCGTAGCGCGATAGAAAACTTTTCCCCTTAATAGAGAGGCTTGTAACCCGTTGGTTTCCGGTCAACGGTCGCGCCTTGAAACTACCGATTCGATTTTCTCGATCGAAAAGCTAGACCTCGAAGTGCGATTCGTTTTCGAGGGTCTCAAAACATAACCAACTAGGTTTATACAAGATAAATAGGTTTCGGGTGGAATTTTTTAGCCGGCAATTTCTGGATTCTTTCTCCTGACTCGGTGACTCCTGGCTCCTGTAGGGGTGGGTTTTGTGGTCAAGATAACGTTTCTCACCGATCGGTCGGCTAAACCCGCCCCTACAACCGATTCCTTAACCACACGATAAGTCTTGAATTCGACAAGAGGTCCGCTATCGGTCGTCAGCCGTTCGCGCGGAGTGACCGCGATCGCCGAACCGAACCGCGAAAACTCGTTCTCTGGAAAACGGAAAGCCGAGCGCGCTCGCTTCGCGCCCGAGCGCGCTCGGGCATGGAAATGCCGAACCGTCGATCCTCTGTCGCCCCTTGCGGGGATCGGATCTCGCGAAGTAATATATCTTCAACCTTCGCGGTAGATTTGTCCATGATCGAAAAAACGCTTCCTTCCGACTCGCTAAAAAATCGGCGACAGGCTTTACGGGATCGCCGACGCTCTCGCGCCGCGGGAGCGGTGGGACGTTTTCTCGCGGTCGGCGCTCTGGCGGCCGGTCTGGCGTGGGTGATGGTCTCCCCCTACTGGACGCTCCGTTCCGAGCGACAGGTCGAGGTAGAGGGCGAGAATCTCCTCGGCGAGCGGGCGATCCGCGACTCTCTCGGTCTTTCCTACCCGCTCTCGCTCTGGGAGATCCCCACCGATCGATTGCAAGAAAAATTACAAACCAACCCGGCCATCAAGAGCGCCCGCATCGAGCGCCAACTGTTCCCCCCCGGAATGCGGGTCGAGATCCGCGAGCGGCAACCCGTCGCGAGGGCGAACTCTCGAAACGGACAGGGGTATCTCGACGCGGAGGGAACCTTCATCGCCAAACGCTATTACGATCGCCCGATCGATCCCGCTCTCCTCGTCGGGCCGGAAGCGATCGGTTATCAAGAACAGTATCGGGACTCCTGGCGGAAACTCTATCCTTTTCTCGCCAACTTACCCGTAAAAGTCACCGTTATCGATTGGCGAGACCCCGGTAATCTTGTACTGAAAACGGACTTAGGAAAAGTCTATTTCGGCAGGCACGACGACCGGCTCGCGGAAAAACTGACCGCCCTCGTTCAAGCCCGCCAATTATCGTCCACAATTCCGCTCGATCGCCTCCTCTATCTCGACCTGAGCGACCCGAACGCGCCCACGGTTCAAGTCAAGCCGAAACCCGCGCCGGACAAGGAAAAAACCGCCCCCGTCCCCCGATGATCGCCCGGGTTTTCTAAAGCGATCGCCCCCGAATTTTCCAGTAGGGATTGGCAAATCACGCGATTTATGATTTCCTGAAAAAGAAATTGATGATATCAAGACTCGAACAGACATAATAATAGTGATAGTGTAAACACCGAATCTCTATTCATCGAGCCGATAACAGAACCGTGTACTAAGTGCCGCCATTCCAATGACACCGAACAATGAAATTAACCGCCCCTATCCCAGTTTGAACAGCACCGAAAACACGGGTTTCCCGGTGAGCGAGGACAATTATCCCCCTCGTAACAAAATGGGAATCCCCCTATCGCGCCCCCACGAGTCACAGATGATACCTAGGGAAGAAAGTCGTAGTAACCGCATCGTACCGAGTAACGTGGCCAAGATCAAGGTGATCGGGGTTGGCGGCGGCGGCTGTAACGCGGTCAATCGCATGATCGCCAGCGGCGTTACGGGAATCGAATTCTGGACGATCAACACCGACGCGCAGGCGCTCGCTCATTCCGCCGCCCCGCAGAGGTTACAGATCGGCACGAAACTCACGCGAGGTCTGGGAGCGGGAGGCAATCCCGCCATCGGGCAGAAAGCGGCGGAAGAATCCCGCGACGAGATCGCCGGCGCGCTGGAAGGAGCGGATCTGGTCTTCATCACCGCGGGGATGGGAGGCGGCACGGGAACGGGAGCCGCCCCGATCGTCGCCGAGATCGCCAAAGAGATCGGCTGTTTAACCGTGGGAGTCGTCACCCGTCCTTTCACCTTCGAGGGTCGTCGCCGGACCAATCAGGCCGAGGAAGGCGTGAGCGGTTTGCAAAGTCGGGTCGATACCCTGATTATCATCCCTAATAACCAGTTACTCTCGGTGATTCCCGCGGAGACCCCCCTTCAGGAAGCCTTCCGCGTCGCCGACGATATCCTGCGTCAAGGGGTGCAGGGGATTTCGGATATTATTACTATCCCCGGACTGGTCAACGTGGATTTCGCCGACGTGCGGGCCGTGATGGCGGACGCGGGATCGGCGCTGATGGGTATCGGCATCGGGTCGGGAAAAGCCCGGGCCAAAGAGGGCGCGCTCGCCGCCATTTCCTCGCCGCTCTTGGAGTCCTCGATCGAGGGCGCGAAAGGGGTGGTCTTCAACATCACCGGCGGTCACGATCTCACCTTGCACGAGGTCAACACGGCCGCCGAGACGATCTACGAGGTGGTCGATCCTAACGCCAACATTATTTTCGGGGCGGTTATCGACGAGAAAATGCAGGGGGAAGTCCGGATCACGGTGATCGCGACCGGTTTCTCCGGGGATTCTCCCTCCCGTCCGACCACCAAGACGATGCTCAATACTCCCGCCCCCCAAGCGCCGCCCCAACCCGAACCCAAACAAGCGGGCTTGGATATTCCCGAGTTCCTACAACGCCGTCGTTTCGATCGACCCTAACGCGCCCATGATCCAGATCGCTCTAACCATAGCGGGTTCCGATAGCGGGGGCGGCGCGGGTATTCAAGCGGACTTGAAAACCTTCGCCTTCCATCGGGTTCACGGCGCGAGCGCGCTCACCTGCATTACCGCCCAGAACACCCTCGGGGTCGATCGGGTACAGGCGTTGAGTCCGGAAATGGTCGCGGCGCAGATCGACGCGGTCGTCGGCGATCTGGGCGCGAGCGCGGTGAAAACGGGAATGTTATTCAATCGCGAGATTATCGAGGCGGTAACGGATTCGATCGAGCGCTGGCGGTTGACCGAACTGGTGGTCGATCCCGTCATGGTCTCGCGAACCGGGGCGCGATTGCTCGACGATCGCGCGATCGCCTCTCTGATCGAGAATTTATTACCCCTAGCCTCGATCGTCACCCCGAACCGTTACGAGGCGAGTATTTTGAGCGGGATCGAGATCGATAGCTTGGAAACGATGCGCGAGGCGGCCGCGATCATCCACCAACTCGGACCGGCCGCGGTACTCGTCAAAGGGGGGGGACTGCCCGGAAAACTCCGCGGGGTCGATCTCTGGTTCGACGGACAGGAATGGGAAACTTTCACGACCAAAACCGTCGAAACAACCAATACTCACGGGACGGGTTGCACGCTCTCGGCGGCGATCGCCGCGAATCTGGCCCTAGGGGCGAACCGGAAAACGGCGGTGAAAAAGGCGAAAACCTACGTGACCAAAGCCCTCGAACACGCCCTCGCCATCGGTCACGGCACCGGCCCCGTGGGACATTTCTATCCCCTACTCGCTAGTCCCCCGAGTTCATGACTTTGAAACCGACTCCCGGCCCCGCCCGTTCCCCGGTCTCGCCCGAAACCGCTTCTTTTCCCCGTCCCTCGGTTCCCATCTCCGTTTACCGGGATCTAGCGCGCGAGCTTCAAGCCACGCGAGGGCGAGTGGATTTTCTGATATCACAAAACGAGCGACTTGTCAAGGACAATCGACAATTGCGCCAGGAAATCGAGCGGATCGTCGAGCGGGGACAACATCTCCAGCGAATCTTGCAAAACCTCGACGAAACGAGAGAGCGCGACGATCCTTCCTTCGTTATCCCCGCCCGCGCCCGCGTCGTCACCCCGCCCGGTCGATCGTCCCGTCCTCGGGAAATTCAACCCGCAACTCCGCCCGCGCCCGTCGTTCTTTCCCCGGAATCCCGAAAAGACCTCTCCCGCGACGGTTGGAGGATAGCCCTCGCGGTTGTCGCGGTGGTTCTGACCTCCGGGGTCGGGGCGTTTTGGCTCGTCTCTTCGGCCCGACGATAGCGATCGCCCGATCGAACCGGGGACAACTTCCGCCGGATTCGATCGAATCCGGCGGACACGATTCGATGTTCGCGAGCGCGTTTTCCCCGAAACAACCGCTCGCGATCGGCGATCGAGAGAATCGCCCGATCGCGCGGGGGAACTTCGGAAGCCGTTCCGAAAGCCAGCCTTGGAAAGTGTTAGAGTTTAAGGGTTAGGTTGAAGATCGACCCCGGCTTAGGATATGCTCACCCATCACCGTTGCCCCGTCTCTCTCTGTCTTGTCTCCACGGACTTACCCATTATCTCGACCCTGGAAACCGCCGCCACCCTCTATCAAAAAGACCGGCACTGGTTTCATCTCCTCCTCAATCAACCTCCCGTCGCGCTCCCGGAGATCGATACCCTCCATCCCGAAAAAAACCAAAATCAGCTACTCTGGTTAGAGATCTCGTCCCATCGGGTGATTATGACCATGCAGGGCAAAGGAAGATTCGCCTACCGTCATTTCTGGGAGCAGGGCGTTTTCGGGGTGAGTCGTTTCTGGCTCAACGCCGAAAGTCCCGAGGAAGGTCACGCTTTCCGCTTACGGAACTATACCCGCGGTCTCCGATTAGAGGGAAAAAATCTCCCCGAGTACCTCCGCGTGGAGTATGAATTATGGACGGGTAGCCTGCGCTTGGGTCATTACGTCCTGCATTTGGAACTTCATCATTAGATCTCTGGCAGAATTCAAGAATTGTCGTGTGATTCAGGAGTCAGGAGTCAGGAGTCAGGAGTCAGGAGTCAGGAGTCAGGAGTCAGGAGTCAGGAG
>NZ_JBAFSM010000076.1:0-19119 GCF_036688125.1 Pannus brasiliensis CCIBt3594
AATTGGTTCGCACACTGTTGCTACTGTACCTCATCTATCTGAGAAAGGCTGTAGTAATATCGTTCAACTCAACAACGGTCACATTTTAAGAGATATAGTAACGCAATTTGAACAAATCGGTTATCTTTCTTTTTATTCAACTTTAAATAGTAAAAATTTTCAGATCCCTCAATCAAGACCTCGTTTTTTCTTGGTGGCATTTCGAGAAGATTTAGGGATAAGTAATTTTAATTTTCCCGACCCTAAACATCAAGAGGTAAATCTCGAAAAAATTATCGTGCGGGGAGATTATTCGATCCCGATTTCCGAAAAATGGAATCAATATATCGATTATTACGCGGGAAGAATTACCGCCGCTCAATTATCGTTCAAACTTCCAAAAACACGAGTAAAAATCGAGAGGGTGCATCCCGATGTCGATCTGGATAATTGTGTTTATCAAATGAGATCTAGCGGGATACGGGCGATTTCTATCAAAAGACCATTTCCCACTTTTGCGGTAAGTGTTAGCGGAGGAGGAGCGATGATACCTGTTTATAGTAAGGAACGAAGACATTTAAGCCTATTAGAAATTAAAAGATTGATGGGATTTCCAGATAGTTTTTCCTTCCCGGTTTCGCGTACAGCCGCGATCAAACAATTGGCTAACGCGGTTTGCCCGTCGGTGATTCAAAGTATTGGCAAAAATATATCAAGAGTCTTGGCGTAAGTTTGGATACTCTCTTTTTAGTCTATCTCGATATTTTCTCCAGTTGGAAAAATAATATTCGTCTTTTCTGGGTGAGCCAAAACACATTCTAGACATTTTTCAGGAGCGTAAGTGCAAAAAGAACAAATCTGCCATTTACATTTGTTACAATAAAAGCATAAAGCTTGAAAATTAGTATCTTCACTATTTCCTCCCTTCTCCACAGGAATACGATGATCCCAAACCAAGCGAACTCTATCTCTCGCGTAAGTTCGGTTCGTAATCTCTCTCCTCGTCTTCAGAATCGAGCCACAGAAATTACATTGATTATTCTGCTGTTCGAGGATGGAGTTTTGGGCGCGCTTTGAGGGAGGCTTTCTAGGAGTTGGTTTAGACGCGGTAAATAATCGATCGTGATCGGCAATATTTAAAACATATTTCGGACTTCCCAATCTTTTTTGACCTTGGGGAGCGTAGATAAAGTTAAAACCTTCTTCCGTCCAAAGCTCACTAAAAAGTTTATTGGTATCCGAGTAGGAATCCTTTATCAAATCGTCCAGTATTTTTCCCGCCAGAATCTCTTTAATTTCTGGTAAATTATTGGTATCGGTAGTCAAATCGCTTTCACAGCCTTCTCCCAGTCGAATCAAGGTTAGTAAGGCCGGGATCGTTCTCCTCTTGTATAAAACAATCGATCTCTCATCGTTGAAAACAATTAAATATCCTTTTCCTTCCAGATTTTTCTTGATCTCTTGAATATTTTCTAGCCTAAGCTGACTCACATTAACTCCTATGGAATAAATTCGAGGGTGCGTCGAGTGACCGACACACCCCCGCGCTCGATGTTATAGGGAATTGACGAACTTATCGAGTCGATCGAGTCCTTTCTCGATCGTCTCCATACTCGTCGCGTAGGAGAGACGGATACAATCGTCCGCGCCGAAAGCGATACCCGGAACCGCCGCCACTTTCCAGGTCTCCAGCAGTTTCGTACAGAAATCCCGCGAGAGATAGCCGGTTTCCGAGATATTAATAAACACGTAAAACGCGCCGTTCGGGGTGGGACAATTTAAACTGGGGATCGATCGAACCCTTTCCAGAATATATTTCCGGCGCTCGGTAAACGCGTCCAGCATCACCTGAATACAATCCTGGGAGTTTTCTAGCGCGGCGATCGCGCCGTATTGGGCGAAAGTGCAGACATTCGAGGTACTGTGTCCCTGAATCTTCGCCATCGCCTTGATCGCTTCCACCGGCCCGGCCGCGTAACCCACACGCCACCCCGTCATCGCGTAAGCTTTCGCGAACCCGTTACTGACGATCGATCGTTGAAAGATCTCCTCGCCGAAGGACGCGATACTACGATGAACCGCTCCGTTATAGAGAATTTTCTCGTAAATCTCGTCGGAAATCACCAGAAGATCGTGTTCGACGATGACTTCCGCCAACGCCTCGATCTCTTCGGGGCTGTAGACGATTCCCGTGGGATTCGAGGGGGAGTTGAGGATGAAAAGTTTGCTTTTCGGGGTAATCGCCTCCCGTAACTCCGCCGGGGTGATTTTGTACTGATTTTCCAGGCTGGTGGGAACGATCACCGAGGTTCCGCCCGCTAACGTGACCATTTCCGGGTAACTCAACCAGTAGGGCGCGGGAATAATTACCTCGTCCCCCTCCTCGATCAGTGCCAGGATAAAGTTATAGAGAGACTGTTTCCCGCCGTTGGTGACGATCACGTTCTCCGCCGTGTAGTCGAGTCCGTTGTCTCGCCGTAACTTGGAAGCGATCGCCGCGCGTAAACCGGGTTCCCCCGCCGCGGGGCCGTAGCGAGTTTTCCCGTCGTCGAGTGCTTTTTTAGCGGCCGCTTTAATATGGTCGGGTGTATCGAAATCGGGTTCTCCGGCACTAAAGCTACACACATCCTCGCCGTTTCTCTTCATTTCTTTGGCTAATGAGTCGATAGCCAGGGTGAGGGACGGGGTAACTCGATTGACTCGTGACGCTAATTTCATGATGTTTTTTCCCGGTAAGGGCTTCGTGCCTCTACACACACTCTCTAGTATTGTCCCTTACCATCCCGAACGCGGTGATTTTTTTAGAGAATTTCCGGATTTGCCCGGAAACGGGTTCTAGGATACGGGCGATCGAGCGCGAGTCCCGGTCGCGCTCGATCCGATCGACTTTTCGGGAATTCTAGAACGGTAGCCTTTTCGCCCGTTCAAAAATGATTGAAGTCTTTTACCCGATCCCGAAACTGCTCGATACCATTCTTTCCGAGGTGTACGCGGAAAATCGCCGCAAGCACGAAGAAAGGATGGAAGAATTGAAAATTATCTCGGATTCAAAAGTTCGGGACGCTTACGCCCAACAGCTTTTACTAGATAGATTTCTCGCTCCCGTAGAGAACGCGCAACATCAGATTCAGAATGCCGCCAAGCACGCTCAATACATGGCGGAAGTGGTGAATTATTACCATCCGGATCACGGGGCTAGTAAAGAAGAGGCGAGGGAAATCGCCCGTCAGTTTCGATTGTTAGCGATTAAAATCTCTCAAGTTGATTCCCTGTATGACCTGAAAACGATCTATCAAGTCGCGACGCTATTCGCGGATCAATTATCGCGATTCCAGCATAGAGATCGAAAGTATTGTTGGGAAAGAGATGTCAGACAAGGGATTTTAAATCCGTTAAATACCTGTATCGCTCTCGAAAATAACTTTCAAAGACGAATAGCCCTGATAGGTGGAGAGCCGAATCAAAATTCTAGAAAAAAGTTATTAGATCCAGAACGGGGAAAATAATCGGTTCGCTCTAATTGGACGATCGAGGAAATTTTGTAGGGTGCGGTAACGAAGTTTAGCCCCTTATTCGCGGGCATTGATTGAATCGTTTCGGGAAGATGAAGATCGAGAAGGACGATCGACTTTACGATGCTACACGCAAAGGCTTAAAATTTTAGATTCGGGTCGATCGAGCGTTTTACCCGCACGATTCAACGTTACTAATCCACCATTGAGAACGGGTAAAGAATACGCGATCTGATCCAAGGAATCTTTCAAAATAGAATTCTCGTTAGAAAAGTCAGAGAAGAAAGTTCCTCGCTGTTCGGGAGTGACTTGGATTTTAACGTCGGTTGATTCACCGGACAAAGAAGAGAGATACACTTCGGCGAAACCTCGAACTTCAAAATCCAATCTGGTTAATAAATCTGATTTGGTTAAGACATTGGGTTGTAGGAAAAAATGACCGGTAGATAACGGGGGTATTCTTAGAGAGGAGAATTGCAATTGTGTTTCCGTGATGTCCGCGCTAATCACGCCTCGATCGCCGCTTCCCGAAACGTCGAAAAAAGCGAGAAAATCATGATGGGTAATTCCGTCAGAAAGTTGAGTGTCAAACACCAAGGATAAAACGATTTCAAACGCGTTGAGATTAGAGATTTTTAAACAGTATCCCTGGATAATATTACGGCTCGGTTTCTCGATAGTTACGGGAATTCCCGGCGGTAGAGCTTTCGGTAATCGAGGCTTGAGCAATAGTTCAAAACTGGAAATCAACATAGCCTATAGACTTCAGAGCGGTGTAACTGAATGTCAATATACTAACTTCCCGACCCGTCCCTCACAACCGAAGTTTAGGAAGATAATCCGAAGTTAAACGAGGTAAAGATTAATTTTTTTTATGAAGTCTAGAAAGCAGGTCTAGTGGTGATTTTAAACGAGCGCATCTTTTTGAAACTGGCTAAATAGAGATTTTTCCGTCAAATTCCAAGATTATCACGAAATTCCTCTAGAATCATTCCGGTTTGACGTTCTTTCGCCTCTAAAAGCCGATGTTTCATCGCGGGACTTGTCAACGGATCGGCGGTTTCTCGATCGGATTCGATCTCTCGCCAGAGATCGATCGGGACAATGACCGCGACGGTTTCCCCGTTTTCATCCGATACCTATTAAATTCTATTTTTACCGCCTGATTTTAGCGTCTTTTTTAAGACTTCAATCCTAGGATTCCATGCCATCCTTTCTTACAAACTCCCCGCGATCATGCCGATTAACAGGATAAACCCGATCGATACATTCTGCCGGAACATCTCCCCGTAAGCGGGATTCGGTAGATCCGGTTGCCGGAGACGGATATACTGCCCCATCCAACCGACCACGGCCACGATCCAACTCGTCCAGAACGCCAGACTTAACCTTAATTCCACTCCCAAACAAGCCAATAATCCCGCGGTGATGGCGAAAAACAATCCCACCGCGTCGGGGGCGTAATTCCCGAAAAAGAGGGCGCTAGAATTGATCCCGATCGCGCGATCGTCCTCCCGATCCGATAACGCGTAAATGGTATCGAAACCCAGGGTCCAGAAAACCGTCGCCCCCCAAAGCAAACCCGTGTTTACATCGAGATCGCGGGTGACGGCACTCCAACTAATCAACACCGCGAAACCCCACGCGAGCGAGAGAACCAACTGGGGAACCGGGAAAACGCGCTTGGCGAGGGGATAACAGACGATGAACGGAACCGCCGCCACGCAGAGCCAAAAACTCAGGGGATTTAGATATACCGCCAAAACCGCGGCGCAGAGTAGGGCGATTAGAGCGATAATAATTCCAACCTTGATCGACAGGGCGCGAGAGGCGAGAGGGCGATCCTTGGTTCGCTGAACCCGCGGATCGATGTCGCGATCCCAGAGATCGTTAATCACGCATCCTGCCGCGCTCGTTGCCAGGGTTCCCAACACGATCACGCCGACGAGCGGAACGGGAGGAGTCCCCCCGGCCGCCATAAATACCGCCCACAACGCGGGAATCATCAATATCAGCCGTCCCGCGGGCTTATCCCAGCGTAGGAGGCGGATAATCGTCAGCCAGGTCGGTTCTACATCGGGTCGCGATAGGGTCATAATTTTAAGGGGAATTCTCCGGATTTTCGGGAACACTTACCGCTAGGGGCGATGGTGAATCTTTCTAATCAAGTTATACCAAATCGGGCGCCCTCGCCCGCGGGATTATCGGAGTCATCGATTCTGGCGGCGATCGATATCGGGACGAACTCGGTTCACATGGTCGTCGTGCGGGTCGAGCCATCGTTAGCGGCGTTTACCATTATCGCTCGGGAAAAAGCCACCGTCCGACTCGGCGATCGAGATCCGAAAACCGGTAAGTTAACCGTGGCCGCGATGGAACGAGCGATCGCCGCTCTCAAGCGTTGTAAGGATCTCGCCGTCAGTCTGCGAGCGGAGCCGATTATCGCCGTCGCCACCAGTGCCACGCGGGAAGCTCCCAACGGTGACGAATTTCTGGCGTTAATCGAGCAGGAAGTCGGATTATCGGTGGATCTTATCTCCGGACAGGAGGAAGCGCGGCGCATCTATCTCGGGGTAGTTTCGGGGATGGATTTTCAGAATCAACCCCACGTTATTATCGATATCGGGGGCGGTTCCACGGAATTGATCCTCGCGGATAGTCAGGAAATCCGTTTTTTAAGTAGTACCAAAATCGGCGCGGTACGGTTAACGCGGGAGTTTATCACGACCGATCCCATTTCTCCCTCGGAGTTGGCCTATTTACGAGCTTACACCCGCGGGATGCTGGAACGGGCGGTAGAAGAAATTCGGACGAAATTACGGCCGGGGGAACAGGCGCGGCTGGTGGGAACTTCCGGGACGATCGAGACGTTAATGACGATCCACGCGTTGGAGAAATTCGGGGAAATTCCCAATCCTTTAAACGGCTATCAACTAACGCGCAAGGATGTCAAAGATCTGGTGAAACGGTTCGCGTCTCTAGATTACAATCAAAGGTTCGCCATTCCGGGGATGAACGATAAACGCGCGGAAATTATTCTCGCGGGTTCGATCGTGTTGTTGGAAGCGATGACGATGTTGGAGATCGATCGATTAATTCTCTGTGAACGCGCTCTCCGCGAGGGGGTAATCGTCGATTGGATGCTCACCCACGGTTTGATCGATAATCGTTTCCGCTATCAAAGCGAGATCCGTCAGCGTAGTGTGATTAAAATCGCCAAAAAGTATCAGGTGAATCTAGAATCGGCGAAGAGAATCGCGAATTTCGCTCTCTCGATTTTCGATCAAACCAAAGGGGATTTACATTCCTGGGGCGAGGAAGCGAGAGATCTACTCTGGGCGGCGGCGATCTTGCATAATAGCGGGCTATACGTCAGTCACGCCGCTCACCATAAACATTCTTATTATTTAATCCGCAACGGGGAGTTATTGGGCTATACGGAAATCGAGTTAGAAGTGATCGCCAATATCGCGCGTTATCACCGCAAAAATAAGCCCCGAAAAAAGCATACGGATTTTATTAAACTGACGGAATACTATCAGTATATGGTCAGATATTCAAGCGCGATCTTACGCTTGGCCGTGGCGTTAGACCGACGGCAGATCGGGGCGATCGAGCAGATCGAGTGTAAGTACGACGCGGAATATCGCACCCTTCACCTCCATCTTTTTCCCGCGAATCCCGAGGATGATTGCGCGTTGGAATTATGGAGTTTGGATTATAAAAAGCCCGTATTCGAGGAGGAATTCGGGGTAAAAGTCGTGGCGACACTCGCCTTTTTACCCTTGAAGAGTTAAAATGTTTGTAGAGGAATTATGAAAAAAAAGAAACCATAAAATCGCACGATGATTCAAAAACAATTCACGCTAAAATTTAGACAATTTTAGCACTGGATCGAGCGATGATCGACAAGCGACTCGCTCGGTGTTAAGGAAAATAGCGATACATTTCCTTACGATGGAGAAGACGCACGAACGCTATAACATCTCGCTCTACATAAAAACCAATTCGATAGTCCCCCACACGAATACGATAAAATCCCGGATAGCCTTGAATCGCTTTTACATTTCGTAGTTCGGTTAAATTTTGGGCGGATTCTACCTCTTCGATAATTTTTTGAATTCGTTGCTTGATATTACGATCTTTAAGGGCGCGTAAATCCGCTTTAAAAGTTCTGCGAAATTCAACATTCATTTAGCTATTCTTCCAACAAAGCAAAGATTTCATCGCGGCTCACATTCTCGCTATCTTTCCCCTCTTTGATGGCGTTAGCCATCGCCAATTCTTCCATCACCTCATAAATTAACTCTTTCACTAAATCCTGTTCTTGTACTAATAGTTCGTGTAATAACTCTTTAAGCATCGGCTTTAATTCTTGAATTTGAGATTCTAACATAAATTTTTTCCATCGATCGCGTTGTACTCGTATCTTTAAGCGGATCGATCGATTCGATCGACCCCCGCCGATTCGATTATACCGGTTCTAGATAACCCCCACGAATCGACAAAAATTTCGTTATTTTTTCATTAAAATCCCTGAAATCTTTTATCTACCCCTATCTTATTCTTTCTTCTCGCTCCCCGGAATCACGCGACCGGGGACATTTTCTATGGCCGCGACGGTAGCCCGCGACGCGGCGATAATATCCCGTTCCTCTCCGCCTAAATATAAGCGCCCGAAACTGCCGACGGAGGTAACGTGTAGGATATTAATTAACGCCGCCTTTTCCGCTTCGTTCGCGGCGAGAGAAGCGTAGGCCGCCGGTTGCACTTCGAGAACGTATAAAGTCTGTCCCGCGGTTAACATCATCCCCCGCGAGGTACGGTTAATTAACTGCGCCTGATACGCGTCGATATTGCGGATAATCTGACTGGAAACGATCTGCGGTTTCAGACAATCGCGCTGACTCACGCCGAGATACTGTAAAATCGCCTGTCCCGCCGCGCGTACCTCTCCCTGACTACTGGAATGGAGTTCTAGAAGCCCGTAGAGACGTTCGATAAACAGGACACCCGGACGGACGACGGCGGATTTTAGGGCGATATCGGTGATGCGGTTGATCTCGACACCGGGGGAGATCTCGATCCATAACGACGCGTCACCGGGCAGGGGTAAAAAACCTTGGGACACCGTACCGATAAAGGCGGCGTGTTGGAGTTGTAAGTTATCGAGATAAACGTAACTGCGAAGTTCTACGCCCAAGCTGGTTTCTCCCTGTCCGGTCTACCGTCGATTATCTTCTCACGATTTCGTCATTCTAGAGCGATCGGCGATCGGCCACGATGTAAACCCGAAATTTTCGCTCGTTTTCACCCGCGGGAATCCTTCGCTCGTCTCTCAAGCGGAAACTTTATCGACCTCTCGCGAACCGGTCTGGATTAACTCGATCTTGTAGCCGTTGGGATCTTCGACGAACGCGATGACGGTGGAACCGTGTTTCATCGGGCCGGGTTCGCGGGTGACTTTGCCACCGCGGGAACGGATCGCCTCGCAGGTCGCGTAAATGTCATCTACCCCGAGAGCGATATGGCCGTAGGCATTGCCGAGTTCGTATTTGTCCACGCCCCAGTTATAGGTTAGCTCGATGACCGCGGTTTCCGATTCCTCGCCGTAACCGACGAAAGCGAGGGTAAATTCCCCGGAGGGATAATCTTTTTGGCGGAGTAGTTTCATCCCCAACACATCACAGTAGAACTTCAGGGACTCTTCCAAGTTATTCACCCGTAGCATGGTATGTAGGAGACGCATGGCGTATAGATCACTCCGAAATGATAGTATTTCCACTTAAATTGTAAGGGGGAAAGTCTCCGGCGATGGAAACCTTCCCCCTCGATCGCTACCGACCGCGAGAATCCTATCGAGACATTCCGGGACTCAAATCACTGCCGGTCGGGTTAGACGGGGTGCCTTGTTGTCCGGGTAACGGATCGCGACTCGGCCCGCCGGTGGTACCGCTCGATGGTCCCGGACGGGAGGGAACGGTAGAGGGAGTAGAGGGATTTGTCTCGATCTGCATCTGCAGATTCGGGTTCTCGGTGTCGTCCGGAACCGTCGTTCCCGGCGTGTACGTGCCGTCGGGATTCGTCCGCTCGATTCTCGTGTCACCGGCCGGATTCACGGGAGTCGTGTTGGTGCGATCGCTCGGAACGGCCTCCGGAGTGGTCGGGGTGGTGGGTTCGATCGTCCGACGCTCGATCGGGCTGTTCGGGGTGACGGTGGTTCCCGAAACGTTTCTCCCGTTCGGGTTGTCGATCTCGATCCGGCTACCCGGTAGGGGATCGAACGAGGGGCCCGCGGTACGTCCGCTCGTTCGACCCAATCCGGACGGAATCCAGATCACGGTACGGCCGGCATCGGAACGCTGGTTCGGTTCCACCCGTTCCGACGGGGGATTTCGGGAACCGTCCGGGGACACGGGTTCGACCCGTTCCGAGGGGGGGGTGGTATTCGTTCGATCGCTTCCCGAGGTCGAGTCAACCCGTTGCGAGGGGGTGGTACTTAACGGTTCGCTCGGCAGGGTAAGCTGTAATCCCCCGTCGATCGTCCACACCGGGATCGTGGTACCGTTGACCGTGTTCGTTCGCGTGGGATTATTCTCGGGCGCGGGAGATAGAGTATTATTAAACGCCGTTCCCGCTTTCGCCGCGGTCGGCAAGAACGAGAAACTAACCGTCAATCCTCCCAGCACCGCTATCATTTGCCACAGGCTTTTTTTAGGAATCATGATCGCCTCTACAAAGATTGTGGTTATACTGAACGCTCGTCCTATAACCCGGTATTTCGATCGTGGGGTACCGCGTCGGGATCGACTCCCATCGGGGCGACAATATCGCGAAATAGAGTGATCTGTTCCGAGAATTCTAAATTTTTGATTTGCTGAAACAGATGATCCGATTCGCCGGATAGTTGATAATCATCGGGGAAAGGGATAATCTCCTCGTCGTCCATCCCCCGCGCCAGTAAATACCAGAATAAGAGCTTGGTCGTGTCACTTAACGCGCCGTACTCCCGAGAGATTAAAGAATTTTTTCGCGCTACTAAATCCCGTTGTACCTGTAGCTGTTCCTCGCGCGACATTTCTTTCACCTGATTGTATAGCCCCTCGGCGATCCCGGTGGAAGCGGTACCCGCGTCCGGGGCGGCAGGTGTGATCGAACCGCCCATTTCGGTGTAGATAAACCAAAATAGAGCGAGTTGTTCATCCGTGGGCAAGCGATGGAAACGTTCTGCTAATTCCGTGTTAAAATTAGTATTAATAGCGGTCATTAATTCTTTCCTCCAATTACTCGTTTAAATGTAACAAATATAACCGTTAGAGTAGCCCCACTAAAGAAGTAAGTTGGACTCTCACCGAAGGGATAAAACGATCTGCCGGCGATCGGGGCGACCCGGCGATCGGGCGGTGATTTTTTCGGATACAACGGGTAGAAGTCTTACTCGGTGAGATTTTCACGCCGAATAGCCCGTTTGTACCGCGAGGCTTACTAAACTTCGAGAAAAATTCCGCTGTAAAGTCCTAAACCTCGATCGTGTTTCCAACGCTCGGGTGATAGTATCGTCTCACCGCCACGCCCGAGCGGGTGATATCGAGGTCTGAAACTGTCGTTGCCGCGGCTACATAACTGAATGTAGGACGATTGGCATGAATTTACGGAAAAGATCGCTCGTGTTAGCGAATATTTTTGCTTGAGTTCGATAGTTATCGGGGGATTCGACTATTGGTTGTGGCAGAGATTCGTTTAAACAGGTAAGTGCCGAATTTCCCTTTTTTAAAAAACGAGCGAATCCAGTCGATCGAGCAGTTCTTTCATCGTCTCCACGGGGACTTTAGCAAAGTATTGTTTGAGAAAAATTTCCTCGGCGATCGCTTCGAGAAATCGCTCGATCGTTTCCGGGTTCGATCGATTCACCGTACTAAACAATAAACTACCTTCTTTCTCCCGAACATCTATCCCGTTGTCCGCTAACGCTTGTAATCCGATCGATAACGTTCGATCGCCGATCGATAACTTCTCCCGTAACATCCGCCGGGAAATACTCTCTTCCGTCCGAATTAAATATTTAGCGATACCGACTAAGTTTTTCCACGTCTCTCTCGCGGAAGATTCCGAGGGACTGGAATACGCGAGGGCTAACCTTTTTTCCCGCGCGAGTGCCTGTTGATATTCCCGATAAATTTTCGTCCAATCCGTGGGACAATCGAGGAGTAAATGGGGATCGAGGCGGGTTAATCGATCGCTAATCTCCCGATCGCGCCAATCGATTAGAGTATCGGCAGAGTTCAAAAATAAATGATTGACCGATTCGTTGCTATGGGGTTGTAAAGCCAACAAACGGATTTCGTAGCGATCGAACCTCGGATTATAATCTAACTCGACCGCCGCATCGTAACGGGTTCCGACGAGAATATCTTCTTTAGAATGACCCCACCAAACTCCGCGAAAACCCCGCTCGATCGAACCATCGTGAATCTCGAACGTCACGCGGGGATAGGAAATCTTTTTGCCCTTCAAATCTTCGGGATTTTTCTGCCAGAGATTCGTGAACCAACAATCGCGAATTAATAACTTCGGTGCCGGGTTTCCCATACCGCAGGGTTCCAATAACTTTAACTCGCGAAATAAACTCTGCCCTAAATCGGCGACGGTGACAACGAGATCCACTTCTACCGAAGGAGAAAACGAGGTGAGATCGATTCCCGTCCGTCGTAATTGTTGATTGATTCCCTCGCGGAATAACGGTAAATTTTCCACCGGTAAACTCAATCCCGCCGCGAAAGGATGTCCCCCGAAACGGTGGAGAAGATGGGATTGAGAGGCGACTAATTGATAGAGATCGATGTCGCGGATCGATCGGGCCGATCCTTTGGCGAGAACCGTTCCCGCGTCGGCTACTCTTTCTTCCTCGCTCGTGCTTAACAGTATCGTCGGTCGATAATATTCCCCCGCGATCTGTCCGGCGACTAACCCGAGAATTCCCGCCTGCCATTGCGGATCTTCGAGGATAATTACATTGGTCGTCGAGAGATCGATTCGCTCTAATTTTCGCTTGACCTGTTTGATGATATCCTGTTGGATTTCCTTGCGTCGGGTATTCGCTAACTCCGCTTGTTCGGCCAACTCCTGACAGCGTTTCGCGTCCTGACCGGTGAGCAATTCCACACAAAAACGAGCGTCCCCGTGAACGCGACTGACCGCATTAATCCGCGGCCCCAAACCGAAGGAAATATCCGTCGGTCGATCGCCGGTGCGCTGACAGAATTCGAGTAATTTCGCCACCCCCGGACGGGTGGGATTCTGGCGTTGTTTTTGCAACTTTTCGATCCCTTTGCGCGCCAGATAGCGACAATCCCCGCGTAATTGAACCAGATCCGCGATCAATCCGATCGCCACCAGATCGAGCAGATTTTCTAACGGTTGTCGGGGAATATCGGGAAGGGTTTCATACATCGCCTCGACCAATTTATACGCGACCGCTACCCCGGAAAGATGGTAGAGAGGATGACTTTCGATAAAATAGCGGGGATTGATCAGCGCGACCACATCCGGGCGATCGTCCGGAAGGGTGTGATGATCGGTGATGATAATATCGATCCCGATCGAGTTCGCGTGGTCGATCTCGACGAGATTGGTACTCCCGGTGTCGCAGGTAACGATCAGACGGGTTCCCGTTTCGGCCAGCGCGTCGATCCCGCGACGGTTGAGACCGTGGGATTCGGTCAATCGATCGGGAATGTAATAGTCTAACTGGAGATATTGCGGGAAAAACTGCCCCAATCCCTCCCACAACACGCTCGTCGCCGTCACCCCATCCGCGTCGAAATCTCCCCAGATCGTCACCTTTTCGCCCCGTTTAATGGCTTCCCGCAATCTTTTGACCGCGAAGTTCATTTCCTGCCCGAAATCGAACGGACTGGTGGGTTGATAGGCTTTGCCATCGAGAAACGCGAGTAATTCCCCGCGTTCGCGAATCCCTCTTTGCCAGAGAATTCGCGCCACGGAATGACCGTCGGACTCTGGGGTGTAGCGCGCGATGGTGTCAAGATACCAGGGAGGTAGATCGATCGAGGGGGGAATTTGCCAGTTAGTCACGAGTTAATTCATTTGAACTCATGAGGTTTATTGTAGAGAGATCGATCGCGCGATACAAGGGGGTTAGAGAAGGCAGGAGGCAGAAGGCAGACTCGATCGGATAGTTTAGCGCGAGATCGATTGAAAGTTTCCCTCGATCGAATCGCGGATTTCTGCCGGTGTTGGTCAATTATCGGGTTCGTTGGGTTTAGCGGGATGACGTTCGATCGAATCGCGACTTTTTCCCGAAATTCTAGCTTATCGAACGTGAGTAATGATCGCGATTCGATCGATTATTTTATATTGAATAGCTTGGTGTAAATTTATTCCCCAAACAAGCGAGTTAACCAGTCGGTGAACTTTACCGCGATCTCGGTATGGGGACGAAGCGCTTGACTGGTAATCGATTTTCCGAGAGGATAACCCGGTTCATCCTGCCACGCTAGATAGGTATGAATAACGGCTTTACTGTGGTGTACCGCTTTAAAAGTTGTCGGATAATTTCTAGACGCTTGTTCAACACATTCTCTCGCGAAGTTTAGGGATGCCGGTTCCGCGAGTTCGGCACAAAAATCTTCTAACATACCCGAATCTTGATTGTTAGGCATCAGCCAAAATCCCAGTTTAGGCTTATCTTCAACACTCTCAACGATCGTTCCATCCTTATCGGGAGTTTTTGAAAGTAAATACTCTGGATGATTCCTTAATTTAGTGGTAATGCTTTGCCACCTACCTTCTAAAGATTCATCGGCATCAATCATCACCCCGATGACTCTCGGAGGTTCAGGACGCACGATTAAGGCGTTTAATCGCTTTAAAAGTTTAACTTTATCAGAGCCTCCACACTGATAGATTCCGAAAGTTTCGGGAACGTTATGAGCTTTACATAGAGCCAGTACAACATGACAATCATTATCTCCTTCCACTAACAAGACTTTATCGGTATCTTGTTTACAAATTTTATCCGTATTTCGCTGGTTAATATCGCTCATATTATTCATCGTACTTCAACATCCATTTCCAGAGCGTCGGTAAGGGTTTCCGAGGTATATTCGGTTACTTTTATCACCCCATCTTTATTATCGAGCCGGAAAAAAGCACCAAGCTCCGGGTATTTATTCCAAGCACTATCAAATCCTTGGATACAATCACGGCTATGAGTTGTCGCGAAAATCTGAACGTTTAACTTCTCGGACAACTGGAAAATGATATCCCATAGCTTAGGTTGAACACTCCAATGCAAACCGTTTTCAAACTCATCAATCAAAAGAATACCATTCTGAGCGTTTACTAGCGCAACAATAATATGAAATAAGCGAGTCATGCCATCTCCCATACTTTTGAGAGGCAACGGTTCATCTATCCCTTTAATTTTGACTAATGGAATGCGCTTTTTGTCTATAGATTCTGAATCAATGTCTTCTACAAAAACAACTCTAGAAACTCGATTGTCAATCAATTTCATCGCAGAAATAACCTCTGAATCCAAATTTTTTAAAATGGTTAAATCCCAAAGAGTCGCTATTTGTTTATTAGACATATTTTCTGTTGAAACAATTTGCCATATATATTTATAATCGGATTCGTGTCTTTTAAAGTAGAAATCTCTAGAACTAGAATGACGAATTTCTTTAATATCTCTATGTAAGCTAAAAAATCTTCTTGTCTTTTCTCCTTCTTCTGCCACAAGATAGAACTCAACGTTAGATAAATTTTCATTAACTTGATTTGAGTTCACTCGCTCTTCAGGAACACGAATTGTTTTAATAATTCCTTCGTTATCCTCTATTTTTTGGTAAGCGGCTTTACTAATGTGAATTTTTGCGTTTGAGTTAGCTTCTCCCAGCAGAATTCCCTGTTTTTCTAGTTGAGGTAATTTATGGCCGAAGAAAAGGTGTCGAACAGGATTTTCGCCAAATTCCCGAGAGCGTGTTTGAGCCTCGCTAATCCAAGTTTCTTGTCTAGAGAAAATTAGATCGAGGATGATATAAGGAGAAGAATTGCTTATGTAGAGTTCTACCGCTTCTAAAAATGTACTCTTTCCAGAGTTGTTTTTACCGACAATTAAATTGACACGGTTTAATTTTTTAACTTCTATGTGCTGAAAAAGCCTAAAATTTTTAATCTGAAAAGACTTCAGCATAATTCTCCTATGGTTAGCCTAAACTAACTTATAAAATACCGAACTAGAGGTAAAAATTACCGTAGGCTCCCTCTCTGAAATTATACAAGCTGATCGCAACCCGATCGAGTCCCGAAAAACGGTAAACGATATCCTTACCCCCGTTTCGATTATACTTCCCGATCGACTCTCTCCCCCTCATCCCGCCGGCCGGGGACTACCGACGTTCTACAATAAAGAAGAAACAACGGCAAACAGAGTCAACGATGCGGATCTCGATTAACTGGTTACGAGAATTAGTCCAAGTAAAACGTTCCCCCGAAGAACTCGCGGAATTACTCACGATCGCGGGAATTGAAGTCGAAGAGATGGAAGATCGCCGACAATGGGCGGATGGGGTCGTCGTCGGGCGGATCGTCGATCGACAACAACACCCGAACGCGGATAAACTCAGTGTCTGTCAGGTGGATATCGGCGCGGAAACCCCCAGTACGATCGTCTGTGGCGCGCCGAACGCGAGGGCCGATATTCTCGTCCCCGTCGCCACCCTGGGAACGCACCTACCCAACGTTAACCTCACCATTAAACCGGCGAAACTGCGCGGGGTGAAATCCGAGGGGATGATCTGTTCCCTCGCGGAATTGGGATTAACCAAAGAATCCGAGGGAATTCATATCTTCGAGGGGGAAAATATCCCTCTCGGGACGGATGTGCGCCCGCTTTTGGGGCTGGACGAGGTAATTCTCGACATCGCGCCGACGGCTAACCGGGCCGACGCGTTGAGTATGATCGGGGTGGCGCGGGAGGTCGCGGCGTTAACCGGCGCGGATCTGACGTTACCGACGGTAAAACCGGCAGAATTCCCCGTACCTAAGAAATTAGCTATTGAAATCGAGGAAAATATCGCCTGTCCCGCGTATATCGGTACGGTAATCGAGGGAGTGAAAATCGCACCTTCCCCGGAATGGTTGCAGAGACGTTTACAGGCCGCGGGAGTCCGTCCGATCAATAATGTGGTCGATATTACCAATTATGTCCTGCTGGAGTGGGGACAGCCCTTGCACGCGTTCGATCGCGATCGTCTACAAACCCACGCGGGGGGTAAAGATATCACTATCGGGGTGCGTTTCGCGACCGACGGGGAAAAAATCACTACCCTTGACGGTCAGGAAAGAAGCTTAAAAACACAAAATTTACTGATTACCGCCAATAATAAACCCGTGGCTATCGCTGGGGTGATGGGGGGACAGGATACGGAAGTTCACGAGGAAACGGTGAGCCTCGTACTAGAGTCCGCCCTATTCGAGCCGATCGCCATCCGTCGTTCCTCGAAAGCGGTGGGATTACGCAGTGAATCCTCGGGACGCTACGAACGCGGGGTGAATCCCGTCGCCCTAGAGTTCGCCTGTCAGCGGGCGATCGATCTCATTGTCGAACTCGCCGGGGGAACCGTCACCGGACAGGTAAAAGCCGATACCCGCGAGGATCAGTCCAGTCGATCGATCGAATTACGTTTAGAACGTGTTCATCAGGTTCTCGGTACAGTACAGATCGACGGGGAAATCGGAACCATTCCCAGCGCGGATGTCGAGCGAATTTTAAGCGATTTAGGCTGTCAATTAAGCGTGACCTCGGAAAATCCCCGCGTTTGGTCGGTAACGGTTCCCGACTACCGCTATCGGGATCTGGAACGGGAAATCGATCTGATCGAGGAAGTGGCGCGGCTGTACGGATACGATCGATTCTGCGATACCCTACCCGCGAAAACGGAAGCGGGGGGACTCTCCTTCGAGGAAACGGTACAGCGTCGCGTCCGGGAGGCATTTCGCGCCGTCGGATTGACGGAATTGGTGCAATATTCCCTCGTTAAGCCGGAACTCGCGGAAGTGGTGATCGCCAATCCGTTATTCGTGGAGTATTCCGCGTTACGGACGAATCTACTCGACGGGGCGATCGACGCGTTCGAGTACAATCAATCGCAGGGAAACGGCGCGTTAAACGGTTTCGAGATCGGTCGCGTTTTCCGTCTGGAGGAAGGGAATATCAGCGAATACGATTCAGTAGCGGGGATTTTCGGCGGCGATTACTTCTCGATCGGTCGTTGGCCGCGTTCCGGCAAGGAAAACCCGATGACGTGGTACGAAGCGAAAGGGATTCTCGAAAGCGTGTTCGATCGCCTGTCGGTGTCGGTAAGCTATGAGAGTGATAGTTCCGATTCCCGTCTGCATCCTGGACGTACCGCGTCGCTGTGGATTGGTAAGCAACGCTTGGGAACTTTCGGACAGTTACACCCGCGCTTGCGGCAGGAAAAAGGCTTACCGGAAGCGGTATACGCGTTCGAGTTAAATTTCGCCGTTTTATCGAACGCGCTGAACGATCCCGCGAAAATTACGCCCCGTCTGCGTCCTTATTCCACCTATCCGGGTGTGGCGCGAGATTTGGCTTTCTTCGTGTCTACCGATATCCCGGTAGCGCGCTTGACGGCAACGATGCAAAAAGCCGGGGGAAATCTTCTGGAAACGGTGGAATTATTCGATCGATATCAAGGTCAGAATGTACCGTCCGGTCAATGTAGTCTGGCTTTCAGTTTAGTCTATCGGGCGCTCGATCGAACTTTAACCGACGAGGAAATCGACCCCCTGATGAACAAGGTACGCGACTCGCTGGTGAAACAGCATCAAGTGTCCTTGAGAAGTTAAATTTTGGGAAGTGGATCGATCGTTTCCGTGTCGGGCGATCGATCCGTTTTTTCAGGATACAACGCGGGAGGTGAATGATGAAGTATAAAGGATACGAAGCGCGTATCGAATACGATGAAGAATACCGTTTATTTTTCGGTCGCGTCATCGGGATTAAAGATATTATTGTATTTGACGGTCTTTCCGTTGACGAACTAGAACAAGCTTTTCACGATGTCATCGATCGATATTTAGCGGATTGTGAGACAGTAGGCAAAATTCCCGATCGACCGATCTCGATCGCCTTGCGATAAAAACAATCTACGAGGACTCTACCATGTCCGAAGAAAGATTACAAATCGATAAGCGGTTCGCTCGCCGGAGGCGCGTCCTTGGCGAGCGATTGGAACATCAATTCAACCGACTACAGGCTAAAATAGAAGTGATTCTCGACGCGATCACTGGCTTAAGAGATCTGCCGGAAGACGAAACCGAAGCTTGAATTTTCCCCGTTCGATCGTTTACTTTAATTGTCGGGTTGTCGGGATCGACAATAGTAGAGTCCGTTAAAATAGACCGGCTATAGGACGCTAGATCGACCGTTCTGCTATCTTTGGAAAAGAGCGCTCACTTTTAATGTGCTATAATCAGTTTACCCTTAATTTTGACGTATTTATCTTGTATTGCCATGAATCTTCCAATCCAGAAGTGTTGAACGATAGAAACAAAGCGATAAAAAAAGCCTCTAAAATGATAT
>NZ_JBAFSM010000077.1:0-19022 GCF_036688125.1 Pannus brasiliensis CCIBt3594
CCGAACTTGCCTTAACCGGCACGGGGTCTTGCTATTCATGCAGGAGGTCTAATGAACCGTCACGAGTCGTAGTTTATACCAGGGATCGCTGTCAACCACCGCCGCTTTCGCTCGTTCCGACCAATTTCGGAGTAGGAGGAGAAATTCACGAGCGATATCCGGGTAGGCGAACAGTTGGTCGAGTTCGTCGATCGCCACGATCAGCGGGCGATCGATCCGCGAGAGCAGAAACTCCTCGAAGTAATCGGTAGCGTTGGCCTTACTTCCCGAAAAGGGATTCCAAACGTTCTCGATCGCTTCTGGCGGGCCTAACTGTTTGCCCACCCGAGTACAGAACCATTTCAAAAAGCGTTCTAGGTTCTGTAGCGTTTCGGCCTCGGCCAGTTGTAAACTCACGGAAACCGCGCGGTAGTTAGCGGATCGGGCGCGAACCAGAATGCGGGTCATTAAAGAACTTTTACCCATTTGTTTGGGGGCGCGAATGTTCAGCGACGCGCCGGCCCCATCGATCGCCTCGTAGCAGAGGGATTCGAGAACGGGACGGTCGATGTACAGGACGGAATCGAGGGGAATCTGCCCTCCGGGTACGGCAAAGCGAAGGGGAGGGAGCGCGTCGGGCGATCGATCCATATTCAGGGTTCGAGAGATAGGGAGGGGATTGAGAAGTAATTCGGGATCGGCGAAGGTTTTGTCCGGGGATTCCGACTCGAAATCGAGCCGATCGCCTCGATCGCCGGACGGGTAAAAGTAATCTTCCGCTAACAAGGTGAGATTAAAGACCTGGAAACAGAGTTTCAAGGAGCGCTTATCGACTCCCGCGGAACCGGCAAAAATTTTACTGAGCGTGGTCGAAGTTAAACCCGTTTGCTCGCTGAGGTATTCGAGCGTGTATCGTTTGAATCCCTGTTCGTTGTCCGCGTTGATTCTGGCCAGATTAAGTTTCCGTAGACCTCGATCGGTCAGGACTATCCCTCGTTTTCGCACTCGATCGCTCGATTGTAATGGCATATCGGTAGGGGGGTAAGACGGCTAAAAGATTTATTCAATCAAGAACACGAGGGGATCGGATCGAAAAAGATCGATCGTCATTCCCGACAAGATCCGAACGGTTCGGCCTTTCCATTTCCGGGGCGATCTAAGCCGGGCAAAAAGGCCGGCTGTCAAAACCCGCGGCGAGCGATCGAGAAACGCCGAGAAAATGTCGGAAAGAATCGCTACGCCACGGAAGAATAAGATTTTAGCGAGCGTATCCCATCGAAATAATCGGAGTTTCGGATTTTAGTCCCGACGTTTCCGACATTCTCGAAAACTCGGACATCGAGAGGCTCGATCTAGCCCGTTCCAAGGACTTTACTCTATTGCTAGAACGATTTAACCACGGTACTTACCGAGTTCAAACCAGAGATCGACTGACTTGTTTCTGACTTGTTTCTGACTTGTTTCCGACTTATTTCCGATTTGATAAGACCGGCTATTCTTCAACGGACGCGATTCGTCGCCGGCACTCGCTCCGGCGCGAGAGAAACCTCTCCTGGTGGAGTCTCCCGATCGAAACTCGGTCTATACCTAAAGACGATCACGGGAAGTCATTCGGGAATTTTTCGAGTTAGCGTTTCTTGTTTTTCCGACGCGATACATTTGAACCACGAGAGGCGGGATAGAAAATTTTAGAGATAAGTCTTAACTTTAAAAAATCTATCAAGTTAAGCGATTTTCCTCTCGGATCGGGATAGCGCGCTTAAGTTTTGAAAGGGTGAAATCCAGACGGGATAGGGTTCGGAAAGGTATGGAGCGATCGAGCCTTAATTTTCTGCTTAACATTGCAAAATTCGCTGGTATTTATCCTGGAAAATCAACAAAATGAGAGCCATCCACTAGAGGATGTCCGAGAAGAAAAAACTTGTTCGGTCTGTTTGAAGAACTTCCCGAATCCTGATTAGCCACACTGGTTCTGGCCGATCCGGGCAAAAAGGATAACTCACCTAAATCGAGAGACTTACGACAGGCTTTTCCCACAACTTCTCGCGCGTCGAAAGGTCACAACCTACAATGAGTACGCTAAAAATCCCTGGACTAGAATCTCTCTGGCAAAAAACATTAGGTGACTCCCGTATCTGTGTTGCCGTACTCGATGGAACGGTGGATACATCTCACCCCTGTCTCCACGGCGCTCGACTCAAGGGGATACAGACACTGATCTCCTCGATCGCTAACCGGGGAACGGCGACACAACACGGAACTCATGTCACCAGTGTTATTTTCGGTCAACACGGTAGTTCTGTTCCAGGGATCGCCCCCGGCTGTCGCGGGCTGATCGTACCGATTTTCAGCGATGGACGAGGCGATAAGCCGGTTCCCTGCTCTCAGGTCGATCTGGCCAGAGCGATCACGCAGGCCGTCGAAAACGGAGCCAACATTATTAACATTAGCGGGGGTCAGTTGACAGCTTCTCCCGAATCCGATCGACTGCTGGCGAACGCTATCCGTTTGTGCCGAGAAAAGAACGTTCTCATCGTCGCGGCGACGGGAAACGACGGTTGTGAGTGCCTGCATCTGCCCGCCGCCCTAGAATCGGTTCTGGCAGTAGGCGCGATGGACTCTCAAGGCAATCCTCTCGACTTTAGTAATTGGGGCAAAGTTTACCGAGATCGGGGAATTCTCGCGCTCGGTGAAAATATCTTGGGCGCGACTCCCGACGGGGGAACGGCTCTCCGTACCGGGACGAGCTTCGCGACCCCGCTCGTATCGGGAATTGTCGCCCTGTTACTCAGTATCCAACTGCAACAGGGGAAAACGCCCGATCCGCACGGTATCCGTGAAATCCTTCTCAAAAGCGCCCTGCCTTGTGGCCGACAGAACCGTGATAACCGCCGTTGTCTCGCCGGAACCCTCAATCTGATCGGGGCTTATACCCTAATTACCCAAGGAGAAACTCAACCCATGTCCGACCAAATCATCGAGGAAACCATGATTCAACCCAGTGAAATGAATGCCATCTCTCCAGAATTAACCAATGCCATCGATAACAATTCGATCGAGCAACTGACACCTCTTCCAGTTCTCGATCTAGGTTTACAACGATCGGTTCCTCGATCGGGCGCGGGCTTACAGGCCGCGGAAGCTCTCCCATCGGTTAGCCCCGTGATGTCCTCTCGCGACACCCGAACCGCCGACGCGATCTCGCCTTCCGCGTGCGCTTGCGGCGGTGGCGGCGGCGCTCCCCAACTCGTCTACGCGCTCGGTGAACTCGACACTGACTTCGGGACCGAAGCTCGTCGGGATTCCTTTCTCCAAGCCATGCCTCAAGGTATGAGCCTGCTGGATTATCTCGCTCAAAATCCCTACGAAGCCCAATCCCTGATTTGGATACTAAAGTTAGACGCGACTCCCATCTACGCGATCGCGCCGATCGGAGCCTACGCTAGTCTCACGTTCGATCGACTACGCTCCTATCTGGCCGATGCAAATATCGAACGGATCTCGGTACCGGGGACTATTGGCGGCAGTATCCGGTTAATGTCCGGTCAGGTTGTCCCGGTGATCATTCCCGAAGTCCGCGGGATGTATAGCTGGTCTGTTCCCGATTTAATGGAGGCGGTTATGTCCCAAATCAACGCCGCTAACGTGACGGAAGAAGGAATGCGCTCTCAAATGGAGGACTATTTGAATCGGATTTACTACGATTTCCGCAACTTAGGGGTTACTCCACAGGAACGGGCATTAAACTTCTCGGCTACCAATGCTTTCCAAGTGGCCGCCGCGATCGCCAGAGCGGCTGGTAGCCAGAGAGTGCTGGATTCGATTTCCGTAGAAAAAAGCCCCATCTGTCGTCCCGATTCCGATTGTTATGACGTGAAGTTAAGCTTCTTCGACCCAGAACATAAGGAACGTTCTAAGCGGGTCTTCCGATTTACCGTCGATGTCAGTGACGTGATCCCGGTCACGGTCGGTCGAATGCGTACTTGGTCTCAATCCTAACTACAAACCGAAGAACGAAAACGACAGTTCTCTCGGGTATTTGGAGCGAAACGCTCGCGAATGCTATCGATTCTGGAAGGATGGGTTTCGGCGGGTTAACAGTTTCCGCTCGGTTTATAGGCTTATTACCAGCCGAACCATTCTACTAGAATCAAAAGATAGAGATCGCTTTCGGTTATAGCGTCGGTATTCACCCAAGAGACCCAAGACGACTACTAATTTAAACCTAAACTAGCTATAAGGAAAGCTCTGATGTCTATCGAGAGGGTAAGACAGTTTAATCAGATCGCTGAAAACGATTCACAGATTCAAAAAGACCTAGAAGCGACAACGGATTCCAAAAGTTTATTAGGTCTTATTGTTAAAATTGGCACCGAGAGAGGATTCAAGTTTACGGCTCAGGATCTAGATCAATACTACCTAGAAGAGAGTACAAATACTAGCAGAGGATCTGCGAACGACAGGAGGTTTTTAGCGGCATATCGAGAGATGAGTACCGAAGAGTCAAATCCTCGTCCCGAAGAATCAGATCCTTGCGAAAGATTGCCTTACTTAGTGCGCGAGATATGTCGAAACTCAGTAAAGGAAAAGTATCATGGATCTTCCCGTTCAAGCACAACCGACTGCGAGAAAAGTTAGCACCACCAGGTTTTCTGGACTCCAAGGAATCGAGCCTTCCAATCTCGCTTGTGAATCTGTTGTAAGTTAAGTCCGAGTCAAGGGGCTTGTAGCTTGACACCAAGTTGTAGTTGCCCGCTCCAATGTTCTTTTAACCATTTATCTTGTTCGAGGAAAAATCCGATGGATTATCTAATTCTGGCTTCGCACGTACCGCGAATCAGCGAGACGTGTTAGGCAAACTCTCAAACAAACAAACACAATCTACTCTTTAATTAGGAGCAAGAAACATGAATCTACCCATGCAATCTCAACCCGTTCTGCGGAATGTTAGTTCTACCGCTTTTACGGAATCGGGCATCAACCCATCCATCGACTGTAATGCGGCTTGCACCATGTGCAAATCTGGCTTTCCCCCGATTTCTGTACCGGCTTGTATAGCGGCGGCGGCGGCCCATTGTAATTGCGGTTAGCCTACCATGACTGATGATTTTCAGTATTAGGCAACAAAAGCTTAATTCTGTCCGTAAAAATCATTGCTCGAAACATACGTATACGTGGGTTCTATAGGCTTTTTTAGCCTATCAACTTCAATGAGTTGTATAGATTTACTTACCATATCTATAAACTCAGAAACTCACCAAAAAAATAAGTATTTATCCTTGAGTATTCATTGATGTATGACAAACATTAATGAATACTTTTTTAATCTCTTCGGGTCTGATTCCCCGCCGCTCGCGGCGTTTCGAGACCATAGCGTCCGAAGGGTGCTATTGAGCGAGGTCGAGCCACAACGTGTGCGAGCCAAGCGAAGTGATACCCCGTCTGCTTGCGGCGGGGATGTTCATTGAATCCGTGTTGGACTTAAAAGCCTCAATTTATAAGTTTAATGACGAAATATTGCAGTAGTAAGTGTTTTTATAAACTTATCAAACAGTACGATCGCCGATCGAGTAGGTCGGGTTTCGTTGCCTCCACCCGACCCTATTTTTGTCGGGAATCCCGAAACCGATCGAACCGGCCTCCCCCGAGAAACGATCGATAACATCACCCCGCGCAGGACTTCAACACCCAACCCAATACCACACCGATCCCCCCGAAACGGAGGATCTGCCAGAAGATTTCCCCGAGTAAATCCCGACGCAATATTTCCGCGTATAATCGACGCGATCCCTCGTTTTCGAGCAAATCGCTCTCTAAAATCACTCCTATCTCTTGAATCCGTTCTTGGATTCCCGTCAATTCCGTTTCTAGGGACGGGAGGGGATTCTCTCGATATTCCCGTTCTTTCCGATCGAGTTCCTCTTCCAGTTCCGTTTTCTGCCGTCTCGCGTCGATAATCTCTCGGTAACGCTCTTTCAGGCGATCGAGTGACCTTTCAACTTCTTGAATCGCTTCCGCGAATTCGGCGGAATCTTCGGATACGGGTTGATTTTCTTCTGGAGACATTCGATCGATCCCGACGGCATTGACTAAACTATAGTTATAGACGATCTCGCGGTTTCACGGAACCCTTTTATCATGATTCCATCGGCTCCCTCTCCCACCTCCGAACTTCTCCGAGAAGTCAGCACCGAAGATCTCGCGCGCGCCCTCGCGGAACGTCTGGCGATCGCCCCGATCGACTGGCACCGTCTCAAAGCCAATCGCAACGCCCGCGCCGCCGAGCAGATCGGTTCCGCGTTGGTCTTCCTGCTCAACGATCAGCCCCGAGAAGCCCTACCGCATCTCCAACAGGCGACGGGATGGCTCGATCGATCGATCTCCGCGCCTCCCTGTCCGGATCACGGCCGTCATTAATTCGGGGCGAATTTAAAGCGTTCGCGCTTGATCGATTTAGAAAGTTTGAGTTGGGTTCCTTTTTGATTCCAGTGAACTTGGTCGAAGATCTGATAGAGCATACACAGTCCTCGACCATTTTCCGCTTCTTCCGGGGGGAAATCGGGGCAGGTCGCGGCGTGATGGTGACACTCGCGAGGGTTACATCGGGGGGTGAAGCCTTTTCCCTCGTCGGTGATCACCCAACAGTATTCTTCTTTCGTGCTGGAAAAGTGAACGACGACGGTTTTTGTCGGATCGAGGCGGTTGCCGTGTTTGGCGGCATTAACTAGGGCTTCCTGTAATCCCAATCGGATCTCGAATTCTAATTCTTCGGGAATATCGGCCGTCAATAAGTCCAGAATCGGACAGAGATACAACGTGGAGGCGAAACTCATTGTATTCCAATTTCGTTTTGCCGTGGGCAGGGAAATGGCGATCACGCGCTTTACCTCTAGCTTGATAGTCGGGGACTGTTTTCCATGCAAGATCTCGTTGACAGACCGAGGGCATCGCGGGAATGATGGAAACTCGGCGCCTGGATTCACGGATCTATTTGATGCGTGTTTCGTCTTTTTAGTGTCCGTTCCTTTGATTAGAAGTTTTTATCGGTGTATCGGGATCGTCCGGCTCTCGATCGATACACGATACCGCTATCCCGAAGAGTTTCCCATTTTTCTAACTCGTGTCCTTACAAAAAAGTACATCGATTTTCATCGATTCGGGAGTATCCAACGTGCTTGACAAGTTACAGGATTTTTTTACGGTATTATCTTTCTCGCGAAAAAAAAGATATATACTGTATTTTTCGCTTCAATTTCATCATAACATATCTGTCCCTTGCTGTCGAAGGAAGGCGGCGCACTCGACGTGGGCGGTCTGGGGGAAAAAATCCGCGGTTCGCACTTCTTGCAGTTCGTAATCCCCCTTTTGACAGAGATATTCGAGATCTCTCGCCAATGTCGCGCTTTGACAACTGACGTAAACCACGCGGCCGGGACGGATCTGGATGAGGCTGTCGAGAACGGTTCGATCGCATCCCTTGCGCGGGGGATCGAGGAGGATAACGTCGGGAGTAACGGTTAAACTCGGTAAAGTGGTCTCGACCTCGCCGGGAATAAACGTGACGTTAGTAATGCCGTTGATTTTCGCGTTGATTCTCGCTCGTTCGATGGAAATCGGGTAGGATTCCAGCCCGATCGCCTGTTTCACCCGTTTCGCGAGGGGTAGCGTGAACGTGCCGATGCCACAGTACGCGTCGATGAGGGTTTCCGTCCCCTGAAGGTCTAATCGGTCGAGAATCGCGATTAATAACGCTTCCGCCGCTTCCGTGTTGATCTGAAAGAAGGTATCCGCGGCCAGTTGATAGGTTAATCCCGCGAAAATCTCGGTAATATAGTCTCTTCCCGCCACCGCACGCGTTGTAGAACCGAAAATCGCGTTACCCCGCTCCGGATTCTCGTTTAGCGTCACCCCGACGAGATTCGGGTATCGTTCCAGCCATTCCCGCGCCTGCTCCTCGATGCCGGGCAGATCGTCGGAGAGGGCGATTAACGTTAATAATACCTCGGTCGTCTTCCGCCCGACGCGGAGAGATAGATGGCGCAATTGTCCCTCGTGGCGTTTCTCGTCGTAAATCGACCATCCCCGCGCTTGAATGTCTTTTTTAATCTCCGCGAGAAAGGGATTCAACGCGGGATCTTGAATCGGGCATTGGTTGAGGTTGACGAGGTGGTGACTGCCGCGGCGGTAATAGCCGGCCTGAACTTGACCGGTCGCGGAAAAACCGAGGGGATAGGTGGCTTTATTGCGGTAGCCGAGGGGCGATTCTCCCGTTATCGGCGGAAAAACGACGGGATCGACAAAATGACCGACGCGTTCTAACGCCTGTTGTACCTGATGCTGTTTTACTTCCCGCTGGAATTCGTCCTCGATGTGTTGCCACTGACAACCACCGCACTTATCCGCGACGATGCAACGGGGACGGATACGGTGGGGGGAAGGTTCGAGAATCTGCTGGATTTTGCCGATCGCGTGGCTTTTTTTGAGGTGGATGACGCGAACTTGCAATCGATCGCCGATTACCGTATCGGGAACGAAAATTACCTGTCCTTGATATTTCCCGACTCCCTCGCCCGTGTGGTTCAGGTCGGTAATCTCGATCTCGATTAAATCACCTTGTTTCATAGATCTCTCGCGGAATTCAAAAATTGTCGTGTGGTTAGGGGGGTAGGAGGCAGGAGTCAGGAGTCAGGAGTCAGGAGGCAGGAGTCAGGAGGAGAAAAGAAAGATCTAAATTTTCGATAAAACAGCGATCTATATTCTTAAAAGCCCAAAATTCGAGCTTTTAGAGGGTCAAAAACGAATCGCGCTTCGGGGTCTCATATTTTCGGGAACCAGTCCTCGTTGAAAGCTTCTTCGGGTGAGACAATTTTTTCGGTGGGCAGATTGCGGCCGATTAAATCGGAAACGATTTTTCGGGCGGTTTCGTAGCGGGAATCGAAATTTTCAAGGAGATAGGGCTTTAAACTGGGACTATCTTCTAAAATATTCTCGATCTCGAAGCGAACAGAAAGAGATTCGGCTTTCCACTCGTTACTCTCGCGCTGGTTTTCCGTTGGTAGATAAGCTAACTTGAGTAGATAGACGAGTAGTTGGGTTACTAGCCTTTTAAGCTCGCTTTTGTTATCCCTGCCGAGGCTATCGATCTCTTCAATGACGTTCTCCCAATCTACCGAGTCGAAGTCTCTCTCCCGTAACTGTCGGACGGTAGCTTCGATCCAGAGTGGGAAGTCTCGATCGTATAGAGATAGCCGCGCGGTCATGGAGGGACGAGTGTAGGGTCTATTTCTATTCTATCGATCGATCTCCCGATCTTTTTAAAATCCCAGATCCGCTTTCGCCATCTTCGCGGCCGCGAGTAATTCCTCGTCGGGTAGGTTTTTCCAGTCGGTCTCGCCGATTTCGGCGTAGAATTTCTGATCGTAGGCGCGGGTACGGATGACGACGGGCATGGGGACGGCGTGACCCAAGACGAGCGCCTGTTGTTTAGAATCTAACTTGGATAGAACCGATCGCAAACTGCCGGCGCCGGACACCCCGGTAAAAATGGCCTCGATATCCTTCTCGTCGTTGAGTAAACAGGTGATCCGGGTTCCTACCTGCGACATTACCTCGTTATCGATGCCGGAAGGACGCTGATCGACGATTAAGAGGGTCACGAAGTATTTTCGCATCTCGCGGGCGATCGTGCCGAAAATGGTTTGATGGACGACCGCGGAATCGAGAAAACGATGGGCTTCCTCGATGGTAATTACTAATTGTTGGGGGCGATCGATCGGGTTTTTCGTCTGTAAAAAATGTTCGGCTTTTTTGACATAATTGGCGTGAATCCGTCGGGTGATCATATTCGTCGCCAACATATAGGAGAGCATATTACTCTGGGAACCGAACTCGATAACGACGTGTTTTCCCGCGTCCAGCGCGCTAATGAGTTGATCGATATAGTTGTGGGGACAGGCGTTTTTTAAATATTTCAAACTATCGAGACGGAGTAATTTCCGTTGTAGGGACATGATCGATCCCGCGTGTCCCTGTTTCTCCTGACAGAAAATTTTAATATCCTCGTTGTTCATGTTCAGGAGTTGCACGATCCAGGATCTGCCGAATTCCGCGTAGAGAATATTGGCGTTATCGAGACTCGCCTCGGATATGCCCAATTCTCGCCCGATTAGACGAATATCCTCGATCTCTATCTGATCGTAGCTTAAAAATAATTCCTGCGCCCCTCTCACGCCGCGGCGCTTGGTGGATTCCGGATCGAGGGTGTAGATCTCCACCTGTCCGGGGAAAAGTTGACACAATCCTTTGACGGTGGATACGTCTTTTCCCTCTTTCATCGCTTCCCAACCGTATTCCGAGTGCATATCGAACATCAGGTTGACCCCGGCCTGTTTGCGGATGATGCCGGAAATGAGGAGACGGGTGAGGAAGGATTTTCCGGTTCCCGATTTGCCGAAAACCCCGTTACTGCGTTCCACGAAGCGATCGAGGTTAATGCATATCGGTACGTCCATGTCAAGGGGTTGGCCGATGGCGAAATTGCGCCGCGTCGGATCGTCCTCCCACCCGAATACCATCCGGAAATCCTCCTCGCTGGCCTCGTAAACTTGGCTAAAATGCGCCGGGATGGTCTTAACGGGGAGTAATTCCATGTCCGCGCTGGTTTGCGGCTCGAAAGAGGCGAGAGAGGTGTTTTTATCGGGTTGAGAGGTTCCCGAGGAGGGGGTGAACATTAACATGGGAGAGAGTTCGATCGTCCCGTAGGTTCCGCTACCGGCCAACACGTCCCGCATGAAGGTATCGTCGGGATGGGGAGGGTTGGCGATAATGCGCGGACTGGCGGTTCCGAGAGAAACATCGGTCAAAAGACAGAAAAATCGCGAGCGCGTCCCCCGGACGACGAGAAATTTACCGACGCGCATATCCTCGACGGACATATCGGGGTAGAGACGGACTTCTAATCCCTCGCTGAGGGAACCTTGAATTACCGAACCTAATGGTTGTTCGCTCATGCCGTCCTCGATCGATCGCCGTTTCCCCTCATTCTGTCACCGTTCGCGGTTTCTTGGCAATCGAGGCAGGGGTAGCATGGGTTACGCTGTGCTAACCCATCCATCGCGTCGAGAAATTCGCGAATATTGCCATACATCGTTTTCCGTCAATTTCTAGCCAGCCAAGCGACGAGATCTTCGGGGCCGCTAAAATCGAGTAAATCTTCTCCGAGTTGTTCCAAACGTTCTACGGGTAGATCCCGGATTCGATCGGCCACATCGGGCGATAGCTGACCGAAGCGACGGTTAAGCTGTCGCGATATTAACGATAAAGCTTCCTGCTGTCTTCCTCGCGCTTCCCCTCGCGCTTCTCCTCTCGTTTCTCCCTTGTTGAGAATGTATTGATAGAAAGTAGATTCTTGCATGATGTCTTCCCGTAATAATCGTTGGATAATTTCCTGACTCAATACTAGACCGGCGAGAATCCCCGTGGAGGCCGCCACGTTACTCTTCTCCCGTCGCGTTTCAATTCCCTCGATACGTTCCGCCACTTCTCGCAGGATTCCCGCTCGATTCGCCGTTTTTCCGAGTGTGGCGAGGGGGAGTAGTCCGGGAAACGCGAGCATTTCCCGTGCGGGGATTTCCCAGAGACGGATTACCTCGAATTCGTGACGGGTATTCGGAAGAGTAAACGAGGTTTGATAGACGAATTCGGAACCGGTTTCTTTGAGATAAATTACCACCTGTCGCATGGTTTTATTCGGGAAACGACGGTAAACCCTTGTCCGGTAATCCAACATCCGAAACGGCATATTTTTATCGGGTTCGGTCTGGAATTCGAGATGGAGTACCACGTCTTCCGATTCCAAAAGAATCAAGGCATCGGCGCGGATGGGTTCGAGGGAGAGTTCCGACGGACTGAGTACGGTGAGGTTGACGGGTTCCCCGAGTAACCAAGAGGCGAAATCTTGGCTATAGGTTTCGGCGAGAAATTTACAGATATTGTCGTACATCGCTTTATGGTAGTGCGTTGGAGGATGGCGATCGCCGCTCTCGCGTCCGGAATATTTCGGAATGCTTACAATCGTTGTTAGAATATCTGTTATCCTCGCGAGCGTTCTTCTGCCGATCTAGAAGAATACGATCTCGAAATCCGCGCTCCAGTTATGGCGGGAAAAGTTAGAATTTTCGCGATCGAAACGGGCGATCGAATCTTCCGCCATCGTTCAGTTCCAACTCTAAGGAATCGGCGAGACGAAGGATTATCATGAAATGGTCTGGAACGCTTTCGGAGATAAAGTGGGCTGGCGAGGGTATAATAGCTCGATATACTACGATAAATACAACGGCAGTGGCGAATTATGACAGAAATTGAATTAAAAAGCATCAAGGGAATCGATTACACGAAGCTACAGGACTTGTTAAAACAACAGCAATGGAAGGAAGCGGACAAGGAAACCGAGAGAGTGATGCTACAGGTCGCCAACCGAACCGAAGAGGGATGGCTAGAGGCAGAGGATATCGATAATTTTCCCTGCGAGGATTTGCGAACCATTGACCAATTATGGATGAAATATAGTAACGGTCGGTTCGGGTTTTCCGTGCAGGCGAAAATCTATTGCGAACTCGGCGGGACGCGGGAGTATAACGAGGAAATCTGGAACGCTTTCGGAGATGAAGTGGGCTGGCGTGTGAATAATAGCTGGATATACTACTATAGCTATAGTGGTTACAGTGAGGTTACTTTTGACCTAAAGGCACCCCAAGGACACCTCCCTAGCGATATTTGGTGTGGTGGAGAGTATTCCGCGGGATTCCAGGTGGAGGGGTTGTGGGTGGAGGGGGAGATGGGGAAGAGAAGGTGGTTGGGAGGGTGTTGGGTGGAGGGGTTTGGGAGGAAGGTGAGTGGAGAGGTAAGGGGGGGGGGGAAAGTTAGGAATCTCTTCTCTCGCGTCGAGACTTGTGAAATGTAACATATAAGGGTTACAGGCGATTTTTCAGAATTTTATCGGGCTTATTTTCCACGAAGCAATGCGGATTCTAGGTTTCCGATACCTGTCACCGAAGGTCTCCTGTCGGGTTCGTTCCGTTTGTAGTGGACTGTTTCAGCTAATTTAGTGCATTAGGAAAATTTTGTAATACTCACAAAATCAAAAAATTGAGTGAAAATCTATTGCATCAATTTAGCTGAAACGATCCAATACGATCTTCGTGCATTTTCCCCGAAAAAAAGACGGATCGATGACCCGTCCCTATACCTATTTATCGCTAATTTTTACAGCGCGCTATGACCTAACGCTAAACCCGTGACCAACATTCCTAAAACTAGGAAAGGTTGGGCGCTGGCTTGGTATTTCACGTCGTTATTCAAGGGGTCGCGGAGGAAATACATATCTTGAAAGGTAATCTGGGGGATGACCAATAACAGTAAAATCGCGGCGTAGAGATTCTGATGGATACTAATTAAATAGCCCGCGATTCCCGCCTGGAAAATGTCGATCATCACCACGCAGATCCACGCGGCCGTCGTCACACCGAACATCACCGGTAGGGATTGTAACCCTAACTGTCGATCGCCTTCCACGCTCTTGAAGTCGTTGACCACGGCGATGCCCAATCCCGCCATACTATAAATTAACGTCAGGATGGCGATCGTCCAATTCAACTCGCCGAATAACGCGTGACCGGCCCACCACGGTAGGGCGATATAACTCGCGCCGAGAGCGTAATTGCCTAACCAGCCGTTTTTCTTCAGTTTAAGCGGTGGGGCGGAGTAAATATAGGCCACGAACGCGCCGCCGAGGGTCAGACAGAGCAAGACCGGGAATTCGTGACCGGCCCAGAGATCCAGCACGTAGGCGATTCCCAATCCCCCGAGGAGTAGGATCACGATTTGGGCGACGACTTGGGGGATGGAGATCGCGCCGGACGGGATCGGGCGGTAGGGTTCGTTGATCGCGTCGAGATCTCGATCGTAGAAATCGTTCAAGGTTTGGGTGTATCCCGTCATCAGGGGGCCGGAAAGTAACATACAGGTCGCGGCCTTCAGCACGTCCTCTAGAGACCAGGTGAAATTACCGGAAGAGGCCGCGCCGCATACCACCCCCCAGATCAGCGGAATCCAGGTGATCGGTTTCATCAACTGGAGGCGGATTTTCCAGATCGAGGTTTCCCCGGCCGTGGCCCCTTTCATGCCGAGTAGTTGCCGCGTTTTGGCGGAACGATCGTCGAGTTTTTCGCTGTCGGGATTCACCATAATCGCTTAAAAAGAAATAATAAGGTATCCTTCGTGAAATTTCGCGCCTTTGACCGGCTGACCGGCGAGCGGTGGCGGTACGTCGATATTCCGCCGTTGATCTCCCGCGTCGATCGTCAACTCCGGCCCGGATTGGGTGAGTTTTACCTGTTTTTTCTCGAAACCGGGCAGAAAGACTTTCACCTGACGCGCGGCGGTATCGATAATCAGCGGTTTCGGCGGTTCTGGCGCGTCTAAAAAGTCCGGCAATTCCGAAAAAACCGACGACCAATCCCCGTGAATCACCGTCGGGAGGACGGACACGGGTAGGGGCGAGAAATCGTCCGTCGCGGAAGACCGATTAAAAATCACGCCCCCGACATTTAAACCGATCTGTTGCGCGCCCCCCCAGAGATATTGGGCGGTAGCGATCGAGATCGGGGTATCGTCGGTGACGAGATAGGCGATCATCCGGCTCGGATTCGAGAGTGCCTGTCGTCCCTCTTCTAAAATATTGCTTCCCGCGTTTTTGGCCAGATCGTCGGGATTCCAGGAGACATTTAAGATGGCGCCGGCGATCGGTTGCACGAAGGGGGAAAGGGTGCGACCGATATCGGAGTCGGTAAATACCTGACGGAAACGCCGTAGATACCAACTGCCCACCTCGGGAATCGCGAACATCCGCAGGGTATTGAGATCTCCCGTCCCGTCGTACACGATAACGTCGTATTTGCCGCTTTTGTTATACTCCCGTAGGGCGTTGAGGGCGAGCGCGCCATCCATCCCCGGTAAGATTCCTAACTCCTGACCGTAGACGTTTTTCAGGGTCGGCGATCGAAGGTATTGTTTTTCTAAATCCTTGACCTCTTCCCAACTCCGTTCGAGCAGTCGCGTACTGTTTAACTGGACGATCGAGAGGTTCGGGGCGATTTCCGCGACCGAATCGGTGGGGGATACCCCGAGCGGCATCGCCCAGGCGGGACCGGGATCTTGACCGATCAGTAAGACGCGCGCGCCCCGATCGGCCAGTTTCTTAGCGGCGGCGATCGCCACGGTACTGCGACCACTGCCCCCTTTGCCCAAAAAGGTCAATATTAAGGACATATTACTTTTTACTCGAGGGGTTTGATTTCGTCTTCAAAAAACCACGTCGCGGTTTTATCTTCAAACTGTACGATCACGCCCACGCCACTACCATCTGTCATTTTGTAGTTTTTGACGGTGCCGACCTTACCTAATTTACCCGCCACATCCGGGGTAACTCGATCGCGTAGACGGTAGACCTTGACTTTTTGCCCGATTTCCATTAACAGCACAGCCTTTCTAGAAGAGAATTCAATAAATCAATCCTAAGTTTAATATAAATATGACCCGTGTATCGAGGCGAGCGGAATCCCCGATCGTGAAAAAGCGGTTAGCTGTCTCTAAAGTCTTACCACCAGGAAGTTTCGAGCGTCATCAGGGCAGAGAGGATGAGCGATCGGGCTTCCTAGGGTAAAGTAGACTAAATACGAGTCCAGTTAACCGCTTTGTATTGATTGTTCCCTAACCATCCTTATTTTCGGTGGAATTCGGGGATCGCGCAATCGAAGTTTAGGAAGTTAAGAAGAAGATAAGAAAAAAGTGAGATTACTGTTTCTGAGTAACGGCCACGGGGAGGACGAGATCGCGGCGCGCGTGATCGCCTGTCTCCAGAATTCCCCTCGCTGTCCCGATCTGGTGGCTTTGCCCCTGGTGGGGGAGGGTCACGCGTACACCCGGCTCGGGATTCCTTTACTCGGCGAGGTTCGATCGATGCCGTCGGGTGGATTTATCAACACGGACATCCGACAGTTCGCGAGAGATATCCGCGGGGGGTTACTCGGGTTAACTTCCCGACAGTACCGACGGGTACGGGACTGGGGACAACAGGGAGGGAAAATTCTGGCCGTCGGCGATATCGTTCCCCTCGCGCTCGCTTGGTTAAGCGAGGCCGATCACGCGTTCGTGGGGACGGCGAAATCGGAGTATTATCTGCGCGACGGGGACGGATGGCTAGAGAGCGCTTCCCGGATCGATCGGGCTTTCGGCTCCTATTATTATCCGTGGGAACGGTGGTTGATGGCCGGGCCCCGTTGTCGGGCGGTTTTTCCGAGGGATAGTCTGACCGCGAGGGTTTTAGAGCGTTGGTCGATTCCCGTGATCGACGCGGGAAACCCGATGATGGACGGTCTGCCGTTGCCGGTCGATCGAGATCCGCCGATCGATTCCCTGACGATCCTGTTACTGCCGGGATCGCGTCCCCCGGAATGTTTTCACAACTGGCAGAGGATTTTACAGGCGGTGACGGCGATTATCGAAACTTTTCCCGCGTACAAGCTGGAATTTCTGGCGGCGATCGCTCCTTCCCTGTCCCTAGAATCGTTTATTCCGCCTCTCGATCGACAGGGCTGGCAATCTTCTACCACAAATCAGTTTATTTGTCAAGGAAAAATTTTAACGCTCTCGTCGTCCTGTTACGGGGAATTTCTCGATCGCTCCGATCTGGCGATCGCGATGGCGGGGACGGCGACGGAACAGTTCGTCGGGCTGGGGAAACCGGCGATCTCGATCGAGGGAACCGGGCCGCAGTTCACCCCGCGGTTCGCCCGTTTACAAACCCGATTACTCGGTTCCTCGGTAATTCTCGTCCAAGATCCGGGGGAAGTCGCCGGGGAATTGAGCGCGTTACTGGAAAACCCGGATCGTTGGCGATCGATCGCCCGAAATGGACGGGAACGCATGGGAGAGCCGGGCGCGTCCGATCGGATCGCCAACTGGATACTATCGAATTGGGTCGAGTAATTGCTCGGTGGATTAGCGAAGCGTAATCTACCCTACAGTCTGCCTCCTAACTCCCGCCTCCCGATTCACCCCGTGGCGATCAACTGTAACACCCGCGATAGATCCTCGAACTCGCCGACGATGCGTTTCACCGGTTGCGGCCAGACTCTCACTAGGGTCGGGATCGCCGAAACGTGATTCGATTCGGCCTGTTCGGGATGTTTGGAGATATCGATCACCTTGAGCGTGTAGGGGTGGTGCAGTTCCCGTTCGAGGAGGCGGTGAATCGATTGTAGGGTGTGCTTGGTGGTCGCGTTGTTGCCGGATACGAACAGGCGGAGAACGTAGCCGCGCGGGGTTTCGGTCGTTTTCGGCTCGGGGGCGCCCGCGGTTTCCCGGCCCGACGAACTATTCTCGTAGCGCAGGATCAGATCGTGGGATTCCCAGAGTTGGGGGAAACGGGGGCGATAGGTTTCGAGTAGGGACGGATTACAGACGGACTCGCTCCAGGGAACGGTATGCCAGTCCCGATCGTCGGTGCCGAAAATGGCGTTGAGAAGCGGTTGATAGCGTCGGGCGAGGGGATAGACCTCCGCGCTCGTGCGGACGCGATCGCTCCGGGGATCTCGCCAGCGATCGATCGTCGCCGTACAACCGGGAACGAGAAAATGGGGCGGTTCGGGCAGTCCTAAAATATCCTGCAAGGAAGCGCAAAGATGGAGGTGCCAGTGCGTTTGCTTCGTGGGATCGATACAGTAGACGAGATCGCCCCCGGGGGTAAACAGGGCGATCCCTTTAAAAATTTCCGGGAGGGCGACCGATACAGTCATAACCTTATCAGGTTCCCGCGCTGGGGAAGTTCGGCGTTCTACTTTTACTAGCCTACTAAACCCCGAACGGTTCGCGGCCGTCCTTCATTCTTTTTCTAGATTTTGCCCCGGAGCATCATGGCCAGTTCGTTGGGAACCGGCGACATTTCCATCGCGGTCTCCTCGGTGATCCGACCTTCCTGATAGAGAGCGAACAGGGATTGATTGATGGTGATCATCCCGTCGTACTCGCCTTGTTTCATCAGTTCGGTGATCTCGTCGTTTTTGCCGCTCCGGATATAGTCTTTCACCGTTTCCGTGTTAATCAGGATATCGTGGAAGGCGGCCCGTTTTCCGTCGGTGGTCCGGCAGAGACCCTGGGAAATGATACAGACGAGCGATTCGGCCATCGCCACCCGCATCGCCTCCCGTTCGTCGGCGCTATAGAGGGTGAGAATCCGTTCCAGGGTTTTTACCGCGCTGTTGGTGTGTAGGGTTCCCATGACCAAGTGACCGGTTTGGGCGGCTTTGAGGGCGGTGTTCACGGTTTCCTTGTCCCGCATTTCCCCCACGAGGATGATGTCGGGATCTTCCCGTAGGGAGGCTTTCAGCGCGTTATCGAACTTGTGGGTGTTCATGCCCACTTCCCGTTGTTTGATCAGACTGCGGCGGCTCTGGTGGACGAACTCGATCGGGTCTTCGATCGTGATGATATGTTTGGCGTGTTCTTTATTCACGTAGTCGATCATCGCGGCGAGGGTGGTGGATTTCCCGGAACCGGTCGGCCCGGTAATCAGGATCAACCCTTTATGCACGTCGCACACCTCCCGAAAGACTATCGGCAGGCGCAACTGTTCCATCGTGAGAATTTTTACGGGAATGAGACGCAAGACCATCCCCGGACCGCGCATACTATCGAAGACGTTAATCCGAACCCGGGCGAATTCGTATTGCGTCGCGCCATCGTACTCTAGTTCTTTTTTGAATTGTTGGATGTCTTCTTCCTTCAAGATTTCCCGTAACCAACAGTAGAAAGTGTTGGTATCGATCTCGGGATATTCGAGCGCGACCATTTCTCCGCGATCGCGGATTCTGGGCTGTTCCCCGACCCCGAGGTGAATATCGGAATATCCCTCGTCGAAGGCTAGGCGCACGAGTTCTTCTAGGGACGGTTGACCGGGGGCGCGTCCGGGTCGGGGCGGGGGAGGT